>DPAW01000160.1:0-2292 GCA_003517285.1 Verrucomicrobiales bacterium | reverse complement strand
GCCAAGCCGGGCGAAAAGGTGACCGTGGAATTTGCCGGCCAAACCAAGCGCACCGTTGCCGGTGAAGACGGCCGCTGGCGCGTGCGGTTGGATGCCATCAATGATACCACCGTGGCCGGTGGGCTGAAGGTGACCGGCGAAAACATTCTCCTGATCAAGGGCGTGCTGGTGGGGGAGGTGTGGTTTGCCTCCGGCCAATCGAACATGGCCATGACCGTTTCGCGCTGTCGCGATTTCGAGAAGGAACAGGCTGCGGCCAAATTTCCGCACATCCGCATGTTTATCACCGGCCGCTCGGCGCAGCTTCAACCGCAGACAGGGTGCGCCGGCAAGTGGTGGATTTGTTCGCCGGAAACAGTCGGGAACTTTTCCGGTACGGCGTATTTCTTTGCGCGCGCGCTGCATGAGCAGTTGAAGGTGCCGGTGGGCATCATCCATTCCTCCTGGGGCGGCACCTCGATCGAAGCGTGGACGAGCTGGGAAGCGCAGCAAAACGACAAACGCCTCTTAATGGTGCATAAGCCTTGGCAAAACAAGCCTAAGGCCAATCAAAACAAGCCGGGCAATCTCTTCAACGGCATGGTGAATCCGCACATTCCCTACGGCATCCGCGGCGCAATCTGGTATCAGGGCGAGCGCAACTCGCGCCAGATCAGCTTCGCCAAGGCCTACTCGATTCAACTGCCCATGATGATCAACGACTGGAGGCGGCGCTGGGGTCAGGGTGATTTCCCGTTTCTCTGGGCGCAGCTGCCTAATTTCAAGGCGGTGAATCCCGACCCGAACGCGCCGAGTATTTGGGCGCACACACGCGAAAGCATGGCCAAGACGCTTGCGATGCCCAACACCGGCATGGCCACCACCATCGATATCGGCGAGGCCAGAGACATTCATCCCAAGAACAAACAGGACGTCGGCCGGCGGTTGGCCAATTGGGCGTTGGCTGAGTTTTATTATCAGAAGGACGTGCCTACCAGCGGGCCGATGTACGCGAGTCACAAGATCGAAGGCGCCACCGTGCGTGTGCAATTCCGGTACGCGGCCGGGCTGAAAGCCAAGGTCGGTGATGCGGTAACCGGTTTTGTGCTGGCCAGCGCCGACAAAGTTTTTCATCCGGCCACGGCCGTGGTGACGGAGGATGGCCTCGTGGAAGTTACCAGCAAAGCCGTCGCCAAGCCCGCCGCCCTGCGCTATGGCTGGGCGGATAATCCCGTGGTCAATCTCGTCAACCAACACAACCTCCCCGCTACGCCGTTCCGCACGGATGATTGGTAAACTCATGAAACCGCTTTTCACATTCCTCATGTTTGCCGCGAGCCTGTTGCAGGCAGCGGATCGGCCCAACATTCTTTGGCTATCGGCGGAGGATATCAGTCCACATTTGGGATGCTACGGTGATCCACATGCGATTACGCCGCATTTGGACCAGCTGGCCAAGGAAGGGACGCGGTACACCCATGCGTTTACCACGGCGGGCGTGTGCGCTCCGTGTCGATCGGGAATCATCACCGGCATGTACCAAACTACGCTGGGTACGCACCACATGCGTTGCCGGGCGCAGTTGCCGGAGAAGATTCGGCCGTTCACGCAATACCTGCGCGAGGCGGGCTATTATTGCACGAACAATTCCAAAACGGATTATCAGTTCAGCGCGCCCAAAGACACTTGGGATCAGTCCAACGGAAAAGCCCATTGGCGCGGTCGCAAAAAGGGTCAGCCGTTTTTTGCGGTTTTCAACTTCACCGGTTGCCACGAAAGCGGGATTGCCAGCGAAGGAAAATACAAAGCGGTGACTCAAGCGCTGCCCGAGAAACACCGGCAGGCCGCCGGGAAACTTCCGTTGCCGCCGTATTATCCGGATACCCCCGTGGTGCGCGAGGATTGGAAACGGAACTACGAGTTGATCACCGCGATGGACGCCTGGGCCGGCCGATTGATTGCCCAATTGAAAGAGGACGGCGTGTACGACAACACGATCATCTTTTTTTGGAGCGACCACGGCGTGGGGCTGCCTAGGGCTAAGCGTTGGCTGTATGATTCCGGTACGCGCGTGCCGTTGATCGTGCGCGCGCCCGACGGCAAACCGGCGGTCAGCGAGCGGATGGTGAGTTCCATTGATTTCGGCCCAACCGTGCTGAAGCTGGCCGGACTGCCGTTGCCCAAGCATGTGCAGGGCCGGTCGTTCATTCATGATGCCCCGCGCGAATTTGTGTTTGGCGCGCGCGATCGGATGGATGAGCGGTACGATATCATCCGCAGTGTGCGCGGGCCGCGCTATCGGTACATCCGCAA
>DPAW01000197.1 GCA_003517285.1 Verrucomicrobiales bacterium | reverse complement strand
CGAAATGGAGCAGGCACGTCGGGATGCGGAAGGTTTTCCTTACCGCCGGCGTAGGCGAAGGGGCCGTAATCCGACGGATGCCCAATCTCATTCCATTCCTTTTCGTCGCGATTGTGCATCACCTTGCCTGTGCCCAGGGCGTGGTAACCTTGCGCCCGAAAATGCGCCATCATCGTGCGGGAATTCTTCAGCACCTCGTTTGCATCCCAATGTTCAAACCCGAACACTCCGGAGGTGTGTGGGTAGAGTCCGCTCATCAGGCTGGCTCGCGAGGGATTGCAGATGGGTATGTTGCAGTGCGCTTGAGTGAAGGAAACACCCGTCTTGGCTAAGCGCGCGATGTGTGGCGTCTTCGCCTGCGGATGTCCGCCAAAGCCCGTCACGTAATCATTCAAATCATCGCAAATGATGAAGAGCACATTTGGCTTTTCGGTCGT
Organism: Verrucomicrobiales bacterium; assembly: GCA_003517285.1. GTDB lineage: Bacteria > Verrucomicrobiota > Verrucomicrobiia > Limisphaerales > UBA1100 > UBA1100. The sequence goes on along the minus strand of DPAW01000197.1, from coordinate 2,813 downwards.
ATCGGCCCAAATGGATTCAGCCCAGAGGAGTGAAGATAGAATGAACGCGTAGTGTTTCATTGGATGGGCTGAGAATCGGCCAAAACTACCGCCGGCGCGAGCATAAGATACGCGTTTAGTTCGCTTCGAACTGAACACCTTTTTTGTGGGTCGGCCGATCTTTCCATTGGGCTCCCTCGGGGTAGCGGTGTTGGGCGATGAAGTCCGGGCGGAATTCCAGACCCCAGCCGGGAGCGGTGGGTGTGACATAGCAGCCGTCGCGGACAGCCACGGGATGCTCGGCGGCGTCCTGCAGAAAATCGATGTACTCCACCAGTTGTGTGTCGGAATGGCCGGTCACGGCGATCTGATCCCACATGCCGTAATGTTGGATCATGTTGCAGAGGGCGATGCCGCCGCCGTGCGGGCAGACGGGCACGCCGTATTTGGCAGCCAGCAGAATGATTGCCATTACGTCATTCACGCCGGCGACGCGGACGGCATCAATTTGGCAGTATCGAATCGCGCCGCTCTTCAGCAATTGCTTGAAGATCACGGGCGACGCCGCCTGTTCGCCGCAGGCAAAATCAAAGGAGGCATCGGCGAAGGTCTCGGCCAATTCCACATAACCGAGTACATCGTCGCGGGCGATGGGTTCCTCGATCCACTTCAGGCCAAACGGCCGGTATTGCTCGATGTGTTGCTTGGCCTCGGTCAATCCCCAGAATTGGTTGGCATCAACCATCAGTTGCGAGTCCGGCCCGATGGAGTCGCGTATGAAACGAATGCGCGCCACGTCTTGGGTAGAGTCCTGGCCGACCTTCAGCTTAAATGCATCGAATCCTTCCGCCTGCAATTTGCGGATGGTGGCGAGAATTTCTTCATCGCTCAAGCCTAGCCAGCCGGCGGTGCAGTAGGCCTTGGGGCCGTGCGTTGCCATGGCGGCTTCGCGTTGGGGCAACTTGGGGCGGCGCTCTTGCAGGAGTGCAATGGCTTCCTCGCGAGTGAGGGCATCGCCAAGGTTGCGCCAGTCGATGCAGTCGGCGACGAATTCCGGTTCCAAATCCACGAGCAATTTCCAAAGCGGTTGATTGAGGGATTTGGCCCAGAGATCCCACATGGCATTCAACACGGCGCCAGCGGCCATACGAAACACGCCGTCGTGCAGCCAGCGCAGTTGATGATGATCGATCAGGCGCTTGTACAGCTTGAACGGAGAATCGGTAAACTCATTCAGGGTGGTGCCGACCACTAATTGGCAGAGGTCGCGGATGCCGTGACACATCCAGTCCGTCCCCGCGCCGATGGTAAACACCACTGACACGCCCCGCAGGCCGGCATTGGTTTCCAGATGCAATACCGCCGATGAATAATCCGGTGCCACATGAAACGGATCGGAACCCAGCATCTGATCCGAAGTCGGCACGCGAAGATCGATGACTTCGGCGGCTGTAATAGTGATGCGTTGCTCGGGCATGGTTTTGGTCGGAACACCCGGTCAAACGCGTTCCACCAACGGACAAGCGGTTTGGGTGAGCGACTAAAACTTCCGGTACTTGCCTTTGAGCAGCGGGTTGGCTTGGGCGAGGTTGGTCACGCGCATTTTCTTGGCGTTCCACTTCAGGCGTTTGCCGGGAAACTGGCAGGCAACCACACCGAGGCATAAGGACTCGGCCAGCGGTCCGGCGTAGTCAAATCCGGCGAGGGTCTTGTCTTTGCCCTCGATAGCGTCGAGGAATTGTGTGTAGTGGTTGACGTCATTGAATTCCTCCTTGTCAACGCCATCCAGAACGGAGTCGGGATAAAAGGTTGGGATGGGGTATCCATTACCATGGGGCAGCACCATCCGGCCTGCTTCGCCCACATAGAGCGCGCCCTGTCTGGGAAGTTTGCCGCCGTTGGGTAGTTGAAGGTCAGGGTTGCCGTTGTGGCGGGGAGCCCCTTCACCGTCCCACCAAGTGAAGGTGAAATTATCGGTGGTGTATTTGGTGGGGGCAAAACCGTAGTGTAACTTATTTGTCTCGGCATGGCCAAAGCCATTAGGCGCACGGCATTCCGCCTCGACCCACAGTGGATCGATAAGATCTAGCGATTTAAACGGGGTATCAAAGATATGAATTCCCATGTCACCCAGTGTGCCGCAGCCGAAATCCAGAATCTTCCGCCACTGACCAGGGTGATAAACTTTCTCGGTGAAGTGTCGAACCGGCGCCGTGCCGAGCCAGAGATTCCAGTCGAGCGACTCAGGCACGACAGATTTCTCGGCGAATGGCTTGCCATCATATCCCCAGTTCTTGAAGCTCCATACGTAGACCTTCTTGATTTTACCGATGATACCCGCCTTGATGTGGTGTCGAGTGAAGCGGTAAGCAGCGCGGGACTGGTTTTGGATACCCATCTGTGTGGTTAGTTTTTTCTCCGCGGCAAATTCAGCAAGCTCTCGTGCCTCACTAAGCTTGTGTGTTAAGGGCTTCTGTGTGAAGACGTGTTTGCCAAGCTTCATTGCGGCCATTGTGGCCGGGTAATGGGTATGGTCCGGTGTAGAGATAGAAACCACGTCGACCTTGTCTCCGAGGGTCGCCAGCATCTCTCGGTAGTCTTGGAAAAACTTGGCACTCTTGTGCTTTGAAAGCCACGAATCGATCATACCGCGTTCTCGGTCTACGTCGCAGAATCCAACTGCCTGAACACGTTCGTGTTTAACTAACTCGGCGGTATCTACTCTACCTTTGCCGCCGGTGCCAATGTGGGCGGTACAAACCCGGCTGTTGGGCGAGTTGGCCCGCAACCCTGAAGGCAGTACAAAAAAACTGCTGACGGCGGCGGATGTTTTA
>DPAW01000180.1:9746-12575 GCA_003517285.1 Verrucomicrobiales bacterium | reverse complement strand
CTCTTCAAGCTAGGCGAAAACAGCATCACTCTGAAAAGTCTACTGGTTCTCGGTATCCTATTCATTCTGGTCATTGTGCTCGAGAAAGTTGTTCGCGAACGCGTGGTGATGAGGGTTTTTGAAAAGACCGAACTTCCTGAGGCACTGGAGTACGGTATAGCACGAATTCTGGGGTACATTTTCACGGTTATTGGGTTTTATATGGCCTTTCAGTTTGTGGGAATTGATTTGAGTTCACTGGCCTTTATTGCCGGTGCGGTCGGTGTGGGTATCGGTTTTGGCCTGCAAAACATCATTAATAATTTCGTGAGCGGCATCATTATTTTTGCCGAGCAACCTATTGCCATCGGCGACCGTATTGAAGTGGGCGGCGTGGCTGGGCGTGTTAAGAAAATCAGCCTGCGTAGTACTACGGTGGTGACCAATGACAACATCACGATGATTGTGCCGAACGGTGATTTCATTTCTCAGACGGTCACCAACTGGAGTCACGGCGATCCCAAGGTGCGCATTCGCATCCCGATCGGTGTGGCCTACGGTACGGACACGGCACTGGTGGAGCGATTACTATTAGAGGTGGCGGCGGAAAACAAAAAGACGCTGAAAGATCCGGAGCCATCGGTCTTCTTCACGACCTTTGGTGAAAGCTCGCTAGATTTTGAATTGGCGGTGTGGACCTCGGAAATGGCCCAGAGCCCGCGCCGGTTCATCAGCAATATTAACTTCGCTATCGACCAGAAATTCCGCGAGCACGATATTGAAATTCCTTTTCCTCAACGGGATTTGCACGTGCGTTCCGGTGGGATTGAAATTAAAAAAGCTGCGGACTCTGAGGAATCCGCAGCTGTTTAAGTTATTGCTCTGGTTAGGCCTCGGACCGTTTCTTGCCGGGCGTTTTCTCGGACTCCGGTTTACCATTGCGGGGTTTTAGCTCGAAACGGAAATTTAAATCGCCCGGATTGGCGCGGCCGCCATTGAATCGGAATTGGCGCATTTGGATGCCGCCCTGGCCGTTGCCCATGCCTTCAAGTTGCTCGAGTTTTTTGATTAAGTTGCGGTCGAGGGCATCGCGCTGTTTCTCATTGTCCACCGGTCCGTCGAACAATTCATCGCCATTCTTGTCCTTGGCAGTGAAAAGTTTTTTTCCGTTGTTGGTCTTAAGCGTATATCTGCCGGTGTTGTCAGCGATAGTCACGCTACTAGCGATATTGGCATTGAAACCGGGCTTGCCGGGAACGTCCTTGGGCATGGGCGGAATTTGAAAGGGCCGAGCACCGGGGAACCCGAATTGAAAGTTGAAGCCTTTGGGCAATTGTCCGGGTTGAATATTCGGCATGTTCTCCAAGTGCTCACGAAGTTGTTCCAGTGCCTTTTGTAAATCCTCCTGATTTCCCGGTTGCAACGGGAACTCCTTCATGAGGCCGCGGCCGTTGGGCACGTTGAACGGTTTCCATTCGCCGTTCTCCAGCCGCAACGGTTGCGGGCGGCCCACGCCTTGTGCGGTCAGGGCACCCTTGGCCAGCTTGGCCTTGGACGTGTGTTCCTTGCCTTGGCGATAATAGGTGAGGCTCACGTCGTCGCCGGGGTTTTTGCCTTTTATGAGGGTCTGTAATTGCTCGGCGTTGATGATCAATTGATCGTCCATTTGCGTGAGTACATCGTTGGCTTTCAAACCGGCCTTCTCGGCCGGACTGCCTTTTGCCACGAAGGACACGACGACGCCAATGCCTTCAGGCAAATTCAGCTGGGCACGCAGCACGGCCGAGATGGCGTCCATGGCCACGCCCAGATAGGTGCCTTGAGCTGCGGCTTCAATTTTAAAAACCTCGGCGTTGGGGGCCTGTTTGGGCGCGGGTTTCTTGGCAGGATCATCTGCCATCAATGGCAGAGTTATAGCGGCGGCGAATGTGAGGATGAGTTTGGTTTTCATCAAGGATTTGTTGGTTTGCGGTTTATTAAAAATTAGCGGATCTCCATGGGCACAAGCAGATGTTCTTCGCGAGGTACTTGATACTCCACACGGGTCACTCCATCGGGCGCGATCCATTCCATGGAATCCAATACCTGCACTCGCACTTTGCGATAGGGTGTTTGGCCGGGAATCTGGATGATGCCTTCATGAACGGCTTCGACCACTTCGTTGTTGCGGCGAACGGGAAAGAGCTCGATGGGTTCTTCCTCGGTTTTCGCTGCGGCCGGCAGCGAATCCTGAGGGGTAATCGGTTTGGTGGCTTCGGCCGTTGGCGATTGTGGCGCTAGCAAAGCCATGAGGGTGATGCCGGCTACGGCGGTGGCGGGTATCACCCAGAGCCGCCAGTTGCGGGCCGGGTGCTGCGCCGGTTGCACTGAGGTGGTGTCGTGGGTTACGGCATTTTCCATACGCTCGAGCAGGCGCTCCTCCACAGGGGCCGGTGCCAGTTTGCGCAGCTCATGTTCCAGTGCGGGATCAAAATCCGGTTCGTGGTTCAGGTCCTTCATGGGTTATCTCAGTTTCAAATTTGTGTCGCGCCGTAGGCTTTCCAACCCGTACCGATATCGCGAGGCGGCGGTGTTCAGCGGGATGTCTAGAGTCTCGGCGATCTGGGCGAAGGTGAGTTCGCTCCAGATTTTCAGCATCACCACTTCGCGAAATTTTTCGGGCATCCGTTTTATGGCTCGGTCAACAATCCGGGCAGTTTCCTGTTGTTCAATGCGATCATCAAACCAGCAAATCTCAGTGACATCGCTCGCTGCCTTTTCACGAGCCGTGCGGCGGTCGGTGCTGCGGGCCAGATCCACGGCGCGCCGGCGGAGGGTGGCGTAGACCAGCGGCAAATCCGGCGGGGCACC
>DPAW01000180.1:6306-9424 GCA_003517285.1 Verrucomicrobiales bacterium | reverse complement strand
ACTTTTCCGCGCCGCCTCCACGATGGCGTCCTGCAACACATCCTCCGCATCGGCTTCACTGCGTGTTTGGGTACGAGCGAATAGCATCAGCTTGGAGCTGTGTTCGGCCAGCCATGCGGACCAGTTGGCGGTTGGATCGCTCATTTTTCGGGGGCACTCTACTTCGCAGGTAACCCGACTGCACTCTGAAAGCGTTGGATGCGATTTTTTTTGTCTGAAATAATTGCCGAATGTAGCCTAAATCCCAATTTCCCCCTGTTTTTTGCCGCTCTCCTCATCCCACCTTTGCAGACCGCTCCCAAGGAATTGCTGGTGTACATCGGCACTTAAAATCTCACTGAAGGGAGGGCATCCATTGACTTAAGCTGGATCTGGGTTCCGGTAAGCTCTCGCCGACCGACCAAAAATTCGAAATTCTTTGCGGTCTATGAAGTTATTGGGCTTGGTACAGTAGTTTTAGGCGCCCGCTTATCGGTATTGTTTCCGGTATTGCAGAGGGGTGAGGCCCATCTGTTTTTTAAACTGCACAGTAAACGAGCTTTGGTCATAAAACCCCAAATCCAACGCGATGGTGCTAATGGTTTGTGAGGGGAGCATAAGCTGTTCGCAGGCTTCCTGAATGCGCAACTTGATGAGGTATTGTTGTGGGGTTTGATTAAATCTTTCCTGAAATTTGCGTTCGAATTGCCGTAGGGATAACTGACAGTGTTTGGCTAGAGTTTGGATTGATAACTTTTCACGAAAGTGATCATGCAAATGGGCAAGTGCAGTTCGCAGTTCAGGTTCTTCGGCAAACAAATCCTTACGTGCATCATAATCTTGAATGATGCCCATGATACCGATGACTTTTCCTTGGGTGGAGCGGATCGGATATTTGGAGGTGAGAAACCAGGAGGGAATGCCTTGTCGGTTAAGAAATAACTCAACGATTTTTCGGGCGGGCTTTCCGCTCTCCATGATTTGTAAATCATCCTGCCGAAATTTTTCTGCTAAACGCCGCGGTAACAAATCGAAATCAGTGTGGCCAATTAGCTCATCTTCGGACCTGAATTCATATAGCTCGATCAAATATCGATTTGCTGCAAGTAAAACACCATCACGGTCTTTGGCGAAAAAAGAAACATGCTCAATACAGTCGAACAATTCATAGACCGGACTGTTCAAAGAAAACGCCTGCAATAATTTGTGGCGTCTTTTATTTATGATATCCTTGCTAAGCATTGCTGTGGGTGTAATCTTAAAGGGGAGCGGGTGTGTCGCATTAATAATAAAAATAGCCGAAAGTATGCAATACTCAATCCGCAGAATGGTTTAGGCTAAAAAAACCAATGGGACGACAAGCAATGAAGCGCAGAATGATGATCATCGCTGGCCTTTGGGCGGGAATCTATTTGATCTCCGCTCAGGAACTCTCCGATGCGGCCAAGGTGCAATTCTTTGACCAAAAGGTCCTCGGGATTCTCAAGGAAAACTGTTTCAAATGCCACGGTGCCGAGAAGCGGTTGAAAGGCCACTTTCGGGTGACCAGTCGCAAGGGCCTACTGGAAGGTGGCGACATCGGTCCGGCCATCAACCTCAATGAGCCTGAGAAGAGTCTATTTCTGGAGATGATTTCTTACAAGGACAGCGACCACGAAATGCCGCCCAAGGATAAACTGCCACAAGACCAGATCGATATCCTCACGCAGTGGGTGAAGATGGGCGCGCACTTCAATCCTGAACACGAGATAGCCGGCGAAGCCGAGCAGGTGCTACCCAACACACAGGTCAACGATCGCACCCGCGCCTATTGGGCATACCAATCCATTAAACGTCCAGCAATACCCAAGGTGACCGACAGGGCCTGGAGCGCTAATGCCATTGACGCATTTGTGCATGATCGTCTCACTCGGGCGAATCTTAGCCCTAACGGCCCGGCTGATAAACGCCAACTACTACGCCGTGCTTACTACGATCTAATCGGACTACCGCCCACTCCGAAGGAGGTGCAGGCATTCGTGAGTGATCAATCGCCCAACGCCTTCGAGAAGGTGGTCGATAATTTGCTAGCCCGACCGCAGTACGGCGAAAAGTGGGGCCGTCATTGGCTGGACCTCGTGCGCTTTGCCGAGACCAATGGCTACGAACGCGACAGCCGCAAGGATCTTATTTGGAAGTACCGCGACTACATCATTCGCGCTTTTAACGAGGACAAGCCGTATGATCGATTCATCAAGGAACAACTTGCCGGGGATGAGTTGCCCGACAAGACCGGCGATTCAATTACCGCCACAGGTTTTTATCGGTTGGGCATTTGGGATGACGAACCGGCCGATCGTCCGCTGGCGCGCTACGATTATCTCGACGACATCTTGCGGACCGCCAGTGAAACGTTCCTCGGCATGACCGTCGGCTGCGCGCGTTGTCACGATCATAAGATCGATCCGATCCCGCAAAAGGATTACTACACCTTCCTGTCGTTCTTCAGCGACATTTCTCCGCACGGCAAGGGTGCTACCAATCATGTGCCGATTACAGATCCCAAATCTAAAGCGCAAATGGAACAGCAGCGGGCCGAACAACAGAAGATCGTCAGTCAGATTCGGGAGCAGTTACTACCTTTTGAGGAAGCTTTACTTGATGGCTTCGCCAAGACCAACCCGACGATTCTTGATAGAGCGGAAGATAAGGATCAGAAAAAACTCACTAACCCATATGCGTTGCCGGATGCCTCCCGCGGTAAGGGGCAGATTTGGGAATACACCACTAAAAAGCCCGGAGATAATTGGTTTGAAATTGCTTACGACGATCGCGATTGGAGTAAAGATTGGTCGGGATTTGGTGCCAAAGGAACGCCGGGCAGTATCGTTCGTACAGAATGGAAGACGAGCGACATTTGGTTGCGAAAAGATTTCCGCTTGGTTGAAATCCCTGGCAAACTAACCTTGCGCATTCATCATGATGAGGATGCAGAAGTCTATCTTAACGGCAAGCAAATCAGGAAGTTTACCGGCCATGTCGGAAGATACGTAGATGTAGACATTACTGAGGCCTCGCTTGATGTTTTACAAACTGGCCGTAACACCATAGCGATACACTGCAAACAAACTTCGGGCGGACAGTACATCGATGCGGGTTT
>DPAW01000180.1:1627-5913 GCA_003517285.1 Verrucomicrobiales bacterium | reverse complement strand
AAACTGGCTGAATACAACAGATTGAATCAACAGCTGGTTACTCTTGAGCAACAGAAAATTGAGGTTAAAGAAGAGTTCGCCATGGCCGTCGCCGAGCGGGGTCGGCAGAAAACCTGGGTTTTGGCACGCGGCAATCCACAATTGCAGGGCGAGGAAGTGAACCCTTCATTCCCGCAGATTCTCGGTGATCCTGAGGCTAATATTCCCGAGGGGTACGGGAACGGCAATCAAACCACCGGTAAACGCCGCGTACTTGCCGAGTGGATAGCCAGTCCCAAGAATCCCATGACCGCCAAGGTGATGGCCAATCGCATGTGGCAGCATCACTTTGGCCGGGGCATTGTGCGTAGCTCGAACAATTTCGGGTTTCTTGGTGATGAACCGACGCATCCGGAACTCCTCAACTGGCTGGCCGCTGAATTGATCGAGGGCGGTTGGACACTAAAGCGTATGCACAAGCTCATCATGATGAGCCGCACCTACCAGATGTCGTCCACCGGCCAGACCGCCGGATTGAAGGCGGATCCCAATAATGATCTGCTGTGGCGGTTTGATATGCGGCGTCTGGCCGCCGAGGAGATTCGGGACTCCATCCTGAACCTCACGGGCCAGCTCAACCTCAAGATGGGCGGTCCAAGTATTTACACCGAGATCCCCGCTGAAGTGGCCCGGACGGCCTCGCGTCCCGGTGCGGCTTGGGGGCGCAGTTCCAAAGAGGACGCCGCTCGACGCAGCGTGTACATCTTTGTGAAACGCTCCCTGCACGAGCCGTTCTTGGCTTCGTTTGACTGGGCGGATACGGATAACACCTGCGACGTGCGGTTCGTCACTACCGTGCCCACGCAGACGTTGACCATGCTCAACAGCAAATTCCTCAACGACTCCGCTGAGGTGCTGGCCACGCGCTTGCAGGGGAATTCACAGAATATTTCCGAACAGGTTAGCCGCGCCATCGAGCTGGCCACCAGCCGGCCGGCGACCGATGCGGATATCTCGGACGGAGTGAAACTCATTAACACCTTCCAGCAGGGCGGCATGGATGCCAATCAGGCTCTTCAGCGATTCTGCCTGCTTGTGCTAAACTTAAACGAATTTGTCTATCTCGACTAAACATCAACAATCCTTTATTTTGAAACAGGCTTATGGCGAATATTGAAAAACCGATGAACACGTTTTGCGGACAAACCTCGCGGCGTGAGTTTTTGCATCAGGTGGGTGGCGGTTTCACCTCACTCGCCCTCACCGGCATGATGGCGAAGGACGGTTTCTTGGCAAATCAGGCACATGCGGCCGACGGCCAAACACCGTGGGATAATCCGCTCAAACCTAAGAACCCGCCGCTGCCGGCCAAGGCCAAGCACGTGATCTTCCTATTCATGTATGGCGGGCCGAGCCAGGTGGATACCTTTGACTACAAGCCTAAGATGTATCCGCTCGATGGCAAAACCATTGAGGTGAAAACCTTTGGGCGCGGCGGTAAGAAAAACGGCGGTCGTGTGGTCGGCCCCAAATGGCAGTTCAAACAATACGGCCAATGCGGCAAACACGTTTCCGACCTTTTCCCGCATCTCGGGCAGCAATCAGACAAGATCGCTTATCTGCACTCGATGACTGCGGATTCGCCGATCCATGGCTCGGCGATGTTGATGATGAATTCCGGCCACGTGCTCAGTGGCAAACCCTCACTGGGTTCGTGGGTCAACTACGGGTTAGGCTCGGAAAACGAAAACCTGCCCGGCTACGTTGTGATGCTCGATCCCACCGGTGGCCCAATCAGCGGTGCTAAGAACTGGACTAGCGGCTACATGCCCGCGGCGTTTCAGGGAGTGACCGTCAACGCCAGTGGCACGCCGATTCTGGATCTCAAAAATGCCCGCGGCATGAGCCAGCAAGAGCAGCGCACCATGCTTGATGCGTTGAACAAATACAACGGCCGTCACCTCAGTGATCGCACGGACAACTCTAACCTATCCGCTCGCATCGCCAGCTACGAGCTCGCCTATAAAATGCAGATGAGTGCGCCGGAGGCGGTGGATTTCGATCAGGAGAAGGAACACGTTAAGGCGCTTTATGGGATTGGCGAACAGCGCACGGATGATTTCGGCAAGAAATGTCTGCTCGCCCGCCGGCTCGTAGAACGCGGTGTTCGCTTCATACAAATCTACAGTGGAGGCAATCACAATGACGCCAACTGGGATGCCCACGGCGACCTCGTGAAAAACCATAGTTACCACGCCGGCAACACCGACAAGCCCATTGCGGGACTGTTACAGGATCTCGAACAGCGCGGGTTGCTCGATGAAACACTGATCGTGTGGGGTGGTGAATTTGGTCGCCAACCCACTGCTGAATACGCAAAAGGCACAGGGCGTGACCATAACAGCTACGGTTTTACAATGTGGATGGCTGGCGGTGGTATCAAAGGTGGTGTGAGCGTTGGCCAAACTGATGAGATCGGCAGTAAGGCTGTGGAAAACCGGTTCCATGTTAAGAATCTGCACGCCACTATACTTACCCAACTGGGCTTTGATCCCAATCAGCTCAGTTACTTCTACCGCGGCCTCGATCAGCGGCTGGTAGGCGTGGAAGGCGCCGAGCCGATTAGTCAGATTATATAGAGGACTTAATCATCCAAAATAAAAGCGCCGGACAATGTCCGGCGCTTTTTTGATTTATCGATTAAACTCGGTTATTCGCCGGGCTGGAGGATCACCTTCATCAAGCCGGCTTCGGCGGTGTAGAGGCGGTCGAACCAGTTGGCACCCTCCTCGAGGGTGGCTTTGGCGCTGATCAGCGGCTCCACCTGAATCACGCCACGCGACAGGAGATCAATGCACTCGGGGTATTCGCCGTTGGAACCGCAGGTGCCGTAGACGGTCAGCTCACGCGTGACCACCGATTGCAGCGGGAAATCCACTTCCGGCGCGAGGTTTCCGACTAGCGTGACCGATCCACCCTTGCGGGTGCTTTCGATGGCGGTCTTGACGGTGGCCGTGGCACCGACCACTTCCATAGCGATATCCGCTCCACGTCCGCCGGTAGCGTCCTGAATGGCCTTCACGGCGTCGGTGTTCTTTGGGTTGATGCCCAGATCGGCGCCGAGTTCCTGGGCAAGCTTAAGTTTTTCATCGGCGAGATCTACGGCAATTACCTTTGTGCAGCCTGCAGCCTTGAGTGCTTGAATAACAAGCAGCCCTATCATCCCGGCACCCACGACTACAGCACTATCACCAAGAGTTACTGGAGTACGGTTAACCGCGTGCACAGCCACAGATACCGGTTCGATCATGGCCGCATGCTCAAAAGACAGGTTGTCCGGTATTGGGTAAATAATATGTTCCGGTACCACTGAATATTCTGCAAAACATCCGTGTTGTCGGTACTCGCTGCAGGAAACGCCTAGGACGCGCCGATCTTCGCAGAGGTTTTGTTGGCCGCGTCGGCAGAAATAGCATTTGCCGCAGGAAACCATGGAATCAAAGGTGACTCGATCGCCTTCCTTCACGTTTGTAACCAAACTGCCGATTTTGGCCACTACACCACTGGCTTCGTGCCCCATGATCAACGGAGGAATGCGACGTCCGCTGGAACCATCAAAGCCGTGAATATCGCTACCACATATCCCGCAGGCCTTGATTTGTATAAGCACTTCATGGTCGCCAAACTCCGGGTCTGGCATATCCGTCACAGTCAGCTTTTTATATTCCTCAAGCAACAGGGCTTTCATCGGCGCGGAGGATAGGGGGGGGATCGATTTACGCAAAGGCTTTTCATAACTCAAAAACCCAGTAGTCATATTTGTTTTCTGGAGGGTTGCCTTTTTGTTGGCGTCTGATCAATTATGATCCCCGACATGCGATTCTCGATTCCTTCTGCACTTATTCTCTACCTGACTTTGATGCTCGGGCCAGTTCAAGCCGATGAGCCAAAAACACCCGCTGTTAAGCCAGCTGTTCAGGCTCGTCCCATACCAGGTCGGGGTCCAATTCGTTTGCCCGGTCGTGGGCCTGTCGGTCAACCTGCTAAGCCGGAGCCTATTAAGTGGGGCGAAAAACAAATTGTTCTCACCGCCACCATTACGGACATTAAACAGGGGCCCACAGCCCGATCTTTTCCGCCGATTTATAATCACACGCTCACTCTCAAGGTTGATCAGGTACTGCGCGGTTCACTAAAACCCGGCACCGTGCTGAAGGCGAATCATTCGGCGCGTCAACAGGCCAAGCCGAATTTTCCAGAAGGCAAGGTCGTGGTGGCTTTGAGTAATGTGCGCGGCGGGAACCGTG
>DPAW01000180.1:1294-1514 GCA_003517285.1 Verrucomicrobiales bacterium | reverse complement strand
TACGGACATTAAACAGGGGCCCACCGCCCGATCTTTTCCGCCAATTTATAATCACACGCTCACTCTCAAGGTTGATCAGGTGCTGCGCGGTTCACTAAAATCCGGCACCGTGCTGAAGGCGAATCATTCGGCACGTCAACAGGCCAAGCCAAATTTTCCAGAAGGCAAGGTCGTGTTGGCCTTGAGTAATGTGCGAGGTGGGAACCGTGTCGAAGGATTG
>DPAW01000180.1:0-974 GCA_003517285.1 Verrucomicrobiales bacterium | reverse complement strand
AGTTGGCGGACGCAAAGAAGCTGGCGATGATCCAGTTGGCATGTGAATTACCGCTGGGTTGGCGACAGGAAAACGGTAAGACGATTTCACCCTGGGCCAAGCAAAAGGATCGGGCATGGCCGAAGGGTGCGAAGGCGGGGGGCAAATATTTCTGCACGACCACCGGTCGTCCGGCCTTGTTGGTGAACAGTAATGCGATATTTCACGTGGCCAAAGTGGAGCCCAAGAAGGCGATCAAGTGGACCAATCCAGACGGCGACGGCGAATACAAGATCACAGTGTCCAATCCCACCGATCAGCCGTTGACCGTGGATGCCCTGCGGCGTGAAGGCAAACGCGTGCTTTGGAAGGAGAGCCTCGTGATTCTCTGTCAGGGCCAAGCCTATACCGCGCCGGGTTCAGTGGGGCTGTTGCGTCCAACGCAACCGGTGGTGTTGAAGCCGGGTGAAACCATTTCCACCGTGGTCAACGCGCTGGAATTACAGGGACCCAATTGGCCGCGCGGCGGGTATCGGATTGAGTTTCAGTTCTGCCTCGGGCAACGCAGCAGCAAGCAGAGCTTTTATTACATGGCCCGCCATCACGATGTGATACGCGCGTCTTTGAGGAAGCCGGTCAACTAGCTACGCTTCCACGCGCCGTCCGGAGCGGGAGGATTCATAAATCTGGTCGATGGTTTTCAGCACGGCGACCATGCTCTCGGGCGTGTTGCGGCAATCGCCACCCTCGTGCGCGCAGCGCACCCAGTCGCGCAACAGGGCGACCATCGCCTTGCCGCCGTATCCGGGTGTGTCGTCCGGAGGTAACTCGAACGTTTCCTCCATGGCCATAAATTGCGGTTGGGGTCCGTGGATTTCCAATACGCCGCCGGTGCCGGTCCGGCTGGGGTCCCAATGCACCCAGCGCTGAGTGCCGCGCAGGTTCCATTGGATGTCGTTCAACCAGCGCGGATGCCAGTAGCCTCCGGTGAAGGT
>DPAW01000070.1:4085-4979 GCA_003517285.1 Verrucomicrobiales bacterium | reverse complement strand
ACGTGGGCGGCGCGTAGTATTCTGGCCCAATGGCGCGGCATTGATCTCACTGAGCAGGAAAAGGCCCGACTCAATCACGCACGCACCACGGCGGATCTCATGCCGGCGGTGATGCAAAAGCTCGGGCTGAAGCAACGCCAAAGCGAGGCGGAGATCAGCAAAGTGTGGACGGAGTTGATCGACCCCACGGTCACCGAACACGCCTCCCCGGTGGGCATCCGCAAGGGCACGTTGTTTGTGAATGTGGACAGCAATGTGTGGCTCAGCGAGATCGTGCGCTATCGGCGCCATGAAATTCTGAAGCGCCTTCAGCACGCGTTTGGCTCGGAAATGATCGCGCGAATTTCGTTCCGTGTCGGGTAGGGCGAGGCCTCAGTGCCCGCCCTGCTCTTCACTGATCAATGCGCCGTAGCCTTCCCGGAAGTTCGGGTATTTCAATTGCCAGTCGGTTGCCTTGAGTTTGGCATTACACACACGTTTGTTGGTCACCGCTCGTTTGCGTTTTTGCACTTCGCCTTCTGGCGGTACTGTTTTGTCCAGCTCCTTAGCCAACCACTCAAAGAACGCGCGTTGGGTAAGTGGCTCATCATCGCTCGCATTATAAATGCCCGGAGGGATGTTCAATGCAGTAACCAGAGCGCTGACGACATCATCTCGGTGAATCATGTTGATCCAGCGCGAGCCACCCAGGGTAATCACGGCTTCATCTTTTAGAAACTGACGGTAAAGGTAGCCACGCTCCGGTCCATATATGCCGGCCACTCGCAGGATGGTCGCCAGTTGGGGGCTCTCTTGAAATAAAGCTTCAGCCTGTAAAAGATTAATTGCGGTGCCGGTAGCGCCATCGTGGTTGGCTGTTTCGTCAACCCAGTTGCCATCAGTTTGCGGGTACAC
>DPAW01000070.1:0-3691 GCA_003517285.1 Verrucomicrobiales bacterium | reverse complement strand
CAAACACAGCTTGGTGCACCGAAGCATCTCCGCGTGAGGAAGATGGGGTGTAGTAAATGACATCAAAGTCTCGGGGGATGGCATCAAAGCTACTGCGGTCCGTGACATCGAGCGCGTGCGGCGTAACGTCTGCGGCGGAAAACTCGCTGCGTCTTGTGCCGTGCACCTGGTGCCCCATACGCGCCAACGTTTGCGCCAAGGGCAGCCCTACGTAGCCACAACCGATTACGAGGATCCGCATATTAGATTGGTCGTAGCGCCGCTCGGGCGGGGGCCCCATCGCTGCCGATTAGTTTCATGGGTAAGCAAGCCAGTTCATAGTTCCCGGGCTCCACGCCGCTAAGGTTCAGGCCTTCGATGATCCATATCTCGGCTCCGAGCAATTCCATGTGTGTTTCTACGCCGTCTTTCTTAAAGCCGCCCACGCTGAGGTAGTCTACGCCGACCGTCTGCACGCCGGCGGCGGTGATATGCCTTGCGCCATCCTGTGCTATGTAAATGAAGTCCTCATCAAAATCATCGCTTTGCCAACTGCGTGGGGAGTTGCGTGTCTTGAACAGGATACGTTCGCCGCGTTGCAGGTTGTGCGGCTCGAGCTCGGCGGCGGTGATGGCGGTCTGGTCCTGGATCTCAATCACCCGGCAGGGCCCAAGCACAGCATCCAGCGGTAGGGCTTCCATGGTGATGCCGCCATCGATGAAGTGCCGCGGGGAATCCATGTGCGTACCGGTATGCGCGCTGAGGCTCATGTGGGTGAGATTGCACGGACTGCCGTTGGCGTCGCCAATGGTCTTGTGCAGGCGCGATTGGAACCCGGGATCACCGGGCCAATGCACCATGCCGTTGCGAACAGGAATGCTGATGTCGATCCAGCTCATTCGGAGAAACTAAATCCTAAAACCAAAATCCAAAATCCTAAACTAATCGAGACCGCGGGCTTCAAGGTCGTCTTCGTCCATGCCGAAATAATGGCCGAGCTCGTGTAGGTAGGTGATGCGGATCTCTTCGCGATACGCCGCCTCATCGGTGCCGGCGAATTCCCAGAGGTTTTCGAGGAAGAGAATGATCTGAGTTGGCTGCGGATGGCTGCTCGGCCCGTCGGCCAACGATTCACCCAGAAACAAACCCAGCGTATCTGGCGCAATTCCGTCTGCCACAAAGCCGGTATTCGGGCTGGGTTCAAAGGTGACCGGTACAGACCGCGCGCCGGTCTGCAGGGCCTCGGGCAGTTCGCCCTGAGCGGTAGCCATTTCCTCATGTGCCACCATGAGCAGGTGATCGAACGAGCCGACCTGCATCATTTACCCTTGGAAGCTCCAGCCGGTTGGGCTGCACGGGAGGCCTTGAACTGCGCCAGCACTTCGGGGTGTTGCTCGAAAAACACTGTGAGATCGGCCAATGTTTTAAGGGTGTCAGCACTCAGATGGTGCTCGATTCCCTCGATATCGCGTGCCTGCGTTTCGGCGTCCAACTCGAACAACGTAAAAAACCCGGCCAACACTTCATGCCGATCGCGGATTTGCTCCGCCACCGCCCGGCCGGCATCGGTCAACGTGAGCGCCCGGTATTTCTCGTAATGAAGATACCCCTCATCCGCCAGCTTCTGCACCATACTGGTGACACTCGGCTGCCCGACCCCAAGCGATTGGGCAATATCGGCCACATGCGCCGTGCCCTTGCTCTCCAGTAATTCATGAATGCGCTCGAGATAATCCTCGGCACTTTGACTCGGCTTGGAAGGCATATCCAGAGATTACAGATAAAACTTCGGTGCGCCAATAAATTATCGCCGAAATCAGAGCTCGTGAAGTGCTGTTTGAGCCTTGAATTACTGTTGTGAACGGCCGAAACAAAAAAAGTTCATGTTCAGCAGAAAAAAGGCTTGTGAAATAATTCACACACCCTAATTTCAACCGCGCTGAGTGCCGCAATAGGCGGTGTTTTCTGCAAATTTTTGCGTAAAAATGGATTTTAAGCGAATACTGGCCGCCTTGTTTCTCATGATGGCCGTGCCGTGTCTGGTGGCCGAGGAGGCTTCGGGCACTTCTGGGCACTTGATCCAGGTATTCCCCTCGTTTTCTGAGTTGATCGGTGGCGGGGGGCTGCTTTTCCTTGGATCGCTGCCCCCAAACGCGGTGGAATTGTTTAAAATTGGGCCGCTACCAGTCACCAACTCCATGGTGGTGACCTGGATTGTGGCGCTTGGGATCATCTTCGTCGTTCAGCTGGCAACCCGCAATGTGAAGCTCGTGCCGGAAGGCATTCAAAATTTCGTAGAGTTTTTGGTAGAGGGTTTGTACGACTTTTTCCGGAGCGTGGTAGGGGATCACATGATCCATCGCACCTTCTGGTTTTTGGCCACCGCCTTCATCTTTATTTTATTTGCCAACTGGTTTGGCCTAATCCCCGGATTGGGCACAATTGGCTGGGCTGAGCCGGGCCACCACAATGAACATATCACCGAACCCTTGATGCGCGGCATGAACGCGGATTTGAACATGACACTCGCCATGGCGACTATTTTCATGGGCCTGTGGTTGTACTGGAGCCTGACGGAGCAGGGAGTGGGTGGATTTGCGGGCCACATTTTTTCGGTGAAAGGTCACGGAGGCGGGTTGCTGGGCACGTTCTTGGTAATTGTCTTTATTTTTGTGGGACTGATCGAAGTGGTGTCCATCGGCGTGCGCCCCGTGGCACTAACCTTTCGTCTCTACGGCAACGTGTTTGCCGGTGAAAATATCTTGGAAACGGTGATGGCGATGGGCGGCCTGTATTTTGGCTGGCTGGCCGTGCTGCCGTTTTACCTGCTGGAGATTCTGGTAGGATTAGTGCAGGCACTGGTTTTTGCACTTTTGTGCGCGGTGTTCACGGCTCTCATGTGTGAGAAGCACGACGACCACGCACACTGAATAATTTCGACGCCGGACCATGGGCAACCCGTGGAGGCGTTGGGAACAACTGAACAAAAGGAAATATTATGTTGGAAATGTTAGCAGCAGCAGCCCCTGAAGCCGCCGCCGCCGCCCCGGCGGTAGCCAGCAAATTGCACGTCGGCTTGGCCGCGATTGGTTCCGCACTCGGTGTGGGAATCATCGGTATGAAAGCCGCTGAGGCCACTGGCCGCAACCCTGACGCCGCCGGTGATATCCGGACGCAGGCGATCATCTTCGCCGCGTTGGCTGAAGGTGTTGTGTTTATTGCGATCTTCCTAGGATAGAGCGCTTAAACCCTTACACTGGGCGGGGTTTTCCCGCCCAGTAACCAATTTACTTAGACATGGAAAACTTGATCTTGTTTGCGGCAGACGCCGGCGGGGGTGGGCGAGTGGATGAAATCGTCAAGACCTTCGGCGTCAACTGGCCGCTCTTTATTTCGCAGTGCATCGCCTTTCTCATCGTGGCGTTTGCGTTGAAGAAATTTGCTTACGGCCCAGTACTGCAAGTGCTGGAAGAACGCAAGCAGCGCATTGCCGAAAGCATGGAGAATGCGGAAAAGATCAAGACCGAGTTGGCTGAGGCACAGACAAAGAAGGATGAGATTCTGAGCCAAGCCAACGACGACGCCAAACAGTTGATCAAGGAAGCCCGCGAGGCTGCCTCCAAGGTGACCGAGACGGAGAATCAGAAGGCCATCAAGCAGGCTGAGGAGATTATTGCCAAGGCACGCGAGGCCAGTGAGGCTGATCGCGACG
>DPAW01000363.1 GCA_003517285.1 Verrucomicrobiales bacterium | reverse complement strand
GCCAAATCCGCGTAAGCATAACTGAGCATCCCGGCGTAACTAATGCTACCGTAGCTGCGCAGCGCAGTGCGGCCGGATTCACTGCCCTTGGCGCGACCGGCCATGCTTTTGCCAGGAAAATAAATCATACCACCCTTGTTCTCGGGATCATCACTCACCCAAGGTTGCTTGTTGTGCGAACTAAGATTTTGGCAGTTTTGGATAAACGAAATGGCCGCCTTCCAGTTGAGATCATTCTTGGCCTCTGGTGAGTCTTTCACCAAATGGCGACTGTAGTAAATGGCCTCCAATGCGGTCAGGGTGTTGTTCAAATCACCGTGCGGGTACGAATTCCCGTAGCCGACGCCGCCGTCCAGCGGGTGATCGGTTTTACCTTTCACACCCAGATCCCATTGCTGACGCACCAAAAATTGGCGGGCCTTGATGATGGTAGGATTATATTTCTCATCACCGGACGCCAACATGGCCATCATGCTCAACGCGGTGTTGTAATTCGCCAATCCCTTGCCGGGCACATAGATACTGCCATTGGGTTGAGTGAATTTCAGAAGATGATCATGCGCTTTGGTCACCCATGCCGGAGTTTCCTCTGGCTTGTTAGGATTACCGTGGTAGGCCACGAGCACAATGGCCGTCACAGCCGGATGATCTTCATTAGTCCAGAATCCACCTTCCTGCTGACTTTTCTGCAGAGAATCGAGACCCCGATCAATGGAGCGCTGGAGTTCGTTCTGGAAGGAAATGTCGACCTGCGCCACGCCGGTCATGGCGAAGACGAACAGGGCGGTTAATGATGCGATTACTTGTTTCATGGTCGTATCCTAAATTGGGTTAGTCTTGTTTCAGTTCGTTGCCGTCGGCATCCCATTGGCGCATGGACACCACTTCGCCGTTTTCATAAACGAGCTCAATCCGTTTTTCGCCGGTGGTGTACCAACCGGTTTCCACGCCCACTTGAATGCCATCCTTAAATTCGCGTTTATAGTTGTAGGGAAACGCTGGTGGCTTACCGTCTTTCGGCTTGTTCATGCCCACCACCAAACCGGTATAGGGAGCTTCATCGCCCTGCTTAAACCAAAGCCCCTCGTCAAGCAGGCCGACAATATTCCCCTCTGAATCTCGTTTTTCCATGTACATCATCTTAGTGACTACCTCTTCCTCTTTGCCGTTTTCGGACGGCGGTTGCACTTTGACAGTTTTGTTGTCGTTGTCCACGGGCGAAGGTGGATCGACCTGTTCAGCAATTTCAGCCGGGGTACAGCCAACGATTAAACCGGCCATTGCGCAGGAATAGGTGAACTTTTTCATTTAATTTTTCCGATGTTTAGCTCCAAAAAGTGGGTTTTATTGAGAGTCTTTACTTTTTTCAACATTTTTCATCACGCGAATAACCACAGTGCCATTGCTGTCCAGTGCTGGCAATCCCCTAGGTTGCGGTCGCCAGAGTTCGTCATCAGCACGGCCTTGGCGGGTGTTGTTAAACTGTGCTGCATTGTCAGTGATAAGCGACACAATGGAGCCGTCGCGTTGCGCCAGAAATGAGCCTTCAAACATGCGTGAGCCATTAAAAACGAACGGATCATTCCCTACAGGCTTTTTATCCACTCGTTGCACAAATTTCTCAATTGGCGCTTTCTTGGGCTTTTTGCCCTCTTTCCAGTGAAACTCAATCACCACCTTTTCGCCGGGAACGGGCTTGGTGTCATTTTCTGGGATCAGCCGGCCATCGCTACCTTTACAATTCAGCAATAGCATGGCCACCTGCACATGGAATGGCTCTGCGCTGGTCACCATCAGGCTCTCGTGAGTCTTCCCTTTTCCGGTCACTACCAGATATTCCATTGGGCCCTCATTCATATTCACACTGGCAGGAAAGGAAATTTCATTCTTCGCCTTCACCAGCTTGACTGTGCCTACCTGAAATACGCCAGGAGCCGTTTCTGTGATATCGGGTTTTTTGGGCGGTTCAGACCCGAAAATATCTTTGGGCTGGGCGTTAAGCCATAGGCCCGCACAAATACTTAACACGGTGAATTGAAGAAATTTCATGGTTAACTTCAAAATTCTGCAATGATCTTCATTGGTTTGCCACAAAAAACCGCTTGGCCTTTGGGGTTGTAAGGGCGCAGATTGGGCCATGGACATTTCTGACACGATTCAGGCCCTCGATCGTCTGGCTCGGAATATCTGGTGGACCTGGAATCAGGATGCACGGGGAATCTTCGGCGAACTCTCACCGCGCACTTGGCAGAATGTCTATCACAACCCAGTTGCCATTCTGCATGAAGTGTCTGACACCGAACTTCGCACACGATTGATGGAGCCTGATTACGCCAAGCGCGTAGCTGATGTCCTGGCCGAGTTTGAGGCGTATCTGAATAGTCAGGACACTTGGGTAATCCGAGAAGCTCCAGATCTCGCTGAACGGCGAATCGCATATTTTTCCGCAGAATTCGGTTTGCACGAAACATTGCCTATCGCGGCCGGCGGTTTGGGCGTTCTGGCTGGGGACCATATCAAAAGCGCCAGCGATCTCGGCCTCGACTTTTGCGGCATCACCTTGTTTTATCGGGAAGGTTACTTCCAGCAGTCCATTAATCAGGATAATTGGCAGACCGAATATTATAATCAGCTAAACCCGCGTAACCTGCCCATGGATGCGGTGCTGAATTCCGAAGGGGAACCGCTTATTTGCTCCGTCGATATCGCAACCGACACCGTTCAATTTCGGTCCTGGCGAATCAATGTCGGTCGATGCCCGCTTTATCTGCTTGATACCAATCTACCGGAAAACCCTTCTCAATACCGCGATCTTACGCTGCGTGTTTATGGTGGCGACAGCACCACGCGTATTCAACAGGAAATCCTCCTAGGCATCGGCGGCGTGAAACTCCTGCGAGCTTTAGGCGAAACACCCTCAGTCTTCCACATGAACGAAGGGCACGCGGCCTTTCTCGCATTGGAATTGATCCGCGAACGTATGGCCGCCGGCGATGACTTTGACGCCGCCTTGAGTGCCACGCGTGAGGAATCTATCTTTACCACGCACACTCCAGTACCGGCGGGACATGATCGATTCCATCCCGGCCTCATGAGTTATGCCCTAAACCGTTACGAGCAACACCTGAGCCTCTCCCACAAGGATCTCATGGCGCTAGGTCGACTTAATGCCGATGACGAAGACGAAACATTTTGCATGACCGTCCTCGCACTCAACACCGCCCGCAACGCCAATGGCGTGAGTGAGCTGCACGGTGCTGTTAGCCGAGAGATGTGGCAGGGTAAATATGATGTGCCGGTCGATGACGTGCCGATCGGGCATGTGACCAACGGTATTCATCTTCTCGGCTGGATGAGCAAACCGGCCCGTGATTTCTGGCAAACTCGCTTAGTTGCGGGTGAGCCGTTCCACGAAAAAATCAATTGCCCGGAATTCTGGGCGCGCGTGAACGACCCTGAATTCATCTCCGATGAGGAGCTCTGGGCCCTCCGTTACCGACTCCGGCGTGAATTAATCGATTTCACCCGCAGCCGCTTGATCGACGATCCTAAAGCGCGTGAAGGCGATTTTATTACCCTCGATCACCTACTGGATGCCGACACACTGACCATCGGTTTCGCTCGGAGGTTTGCGACCTATAAACGGGCCCCATTGATATTCGATCAGTTCGAGAAGGTCGCCAAACTGGCCAAGGACGCCGATCGCCCTGTGCAGTTTATCTACGCCGGCAAAGCGCATCCAGCTGATGAGGAAGGCAAACGGTTCATCCAAAAAATTGCCCATCTTTCCAAGCATAGCGAATTGGCCGGCCATTTGGTGTTCATCGAAAACTACGATATCCAAATCGGCCGCATGCTGGTGGGCGGTTGTGATGTCTGGCTTAATAACCCCCGTCGGCCGCTGGAGGCCAGCGGCACGAGCGGCATGAAGACAGCGGCGCATGGTGGACTAAACTGCAGCATCATGGACGGTTGGTGGCGCGAAGTGTTTGACGGCGAAAACGGTTTCTCCATCGGCGGCGATGAACATCCGGATAACATTGAGGAACAGGATCGGCTCGATAGCGAAAACCTGTTCCGCGCACTGTCCGAAGAAGTGATTCCGACCTTTTACGATCGTGATCAGGCCGGCTTGCCGCGCAAGTGGATTCACAAAATGCGCCACGCTATGGCGACCATCGCGCCTCAGTACAACACGTGGCGCATGGTGCAGGATTATTCCCGCAAATATTATCAGGTCTAGCGCGTGCTTCCGCCGATCTCAGCTCAAACGCCCGAGAGCCTGAAAGACTGGCTCGCGGAACGAGACGAGCCCGCCTATCGCGCGGATCAGATTCTTCAATGGGTTCACCAAAAAGGCGCTACCGACTGGTCGGCCATGAGCAATCTGCCGGGCACGCTTCGAAATCAGTTGTTAGAGAGCTTTCAGTTTTCCTCCGTGGAACCCGCTAAAGAGCAAGGGAGCTTGGACACCACATTAAAATTTCTCTGGAAACTGAGCGACGGCCAATTTGTTGAGAGCGTTCTCATTCCAGCCAACCCGGCGTTATACGGCGAATCAAGCGACCGGCACACGCTGTGTGTTTCCACTCAAGTCGGCTGCGCATATGGCTGCCGGTTTTGCGCCAGTGGTCTGGAAGGATTTAAGCGGAATCTGACCCCCGCAGAAATTGTGGACCAAGTCCTTGCCGTGGAACGAATTCGGCGCGACGCGGCCAGTGCCCGTGACCGACTGATCACCAACCTCGTGATCATGGGCATGGGCGAACCGATGGCTAATTACGACAATTTATTGGCTGCGCTGGATATTCTCAATGCCGTTTGGGGCACCGGTATTGGCGCGCGTAAGATCACCATTTCCACTAGCGGCTTGGTCCCGCGCATTCGTGAATTGACGCAGCAACCTAAGCAGTATCGGCTGGCCATCAGCCTGCACGGCGCCACCGATGCGGTGAGGGAACAAATCATGCCCATCAACCGACGTTACCCGCTCAAGGAACTCGCCGCGGCGGTCGCCGAATATCAATCGGTGAAAAACGGTATGATCACGCTGGAGTATATCCTCATTGAAGGCATCAATGATCATCTCGACCAAGTCGTGCCGCTGGCTCAATTAGCCAAGCAACTGCGCGCCAAGGTGAATCTCATCCCCTACAATCAAGTGTACGGCTTGGAGTGGAACCGGCCCAGCTTGGAGGCACAGGACGCTTTTCTGGACGGCCTGAAAGCCCTTGGCACGCCGGTGACGCTTCGACGTGAGAAAGGTCATGATATCGATGCAGCCTGCGGGCAACTCAGGTTACGCACCGAAAAGGAATTGGCCGCAAGCGTCCCCTGAGCTAAAAGACGGCCCGTGATCGCTCTGCTTGATTATGGTGCGGGCAATGTCCGCAGCGTGCAAAAGGCCCTAACCGCGGCCGGCGGCGACGTGCGACTGGTGCCCAACCCCGAGACGGTTGCGCAAGCCGATGCTGTAGTATCCCCAGGCGTGGGCGCGTTTGATGATTGCATCAACGCCATGCAGCGGCAGGAGCTATTCGAGGCGGCGCGCGCATTTGTTTCCACTGGCAAACCGTTCCTCGGCATCTGTGTCGGCTATCAGGCGCTCTTCGAGAAGAGTGAGGAGTTCAATTCCTGTGCAGCGGGACT
>DPAW01000240.1 GCA_003517285.1 Verrucomicrobiales bacterium | reverse complement strand
GCATTGTGGGGGTCGCTGGTTCGACTCCAGTCGGCTCCACCATTTTTCTTTTCTCCCGATCACCTCGATCCAATTCTTCTCCCGGTTACCACCGGGCTGCTGCGGTGCAAGAAAGTAGCCCAGCCATTTCGAAGTTGAAAGATTCCCTTCACCCTGCTTTTGACAGGTCTGCCGTGGTACAGCATAGTTCCTCCCAGATCATTACGATGCGTGGTTTTCAACGATTCAACTTGTGGTTTGCCTTGTCGATGTTGGTGTTGTCCGTTTCGGGGCATGCTGAAAATCGGGTGCATGATGGCTTGCTGGCGTTGTACGACTTTCGCCTAACCAAGGGCGAATTGGTCAAGGATCGCTCCGGTGTCGGCCAAGCGTTGGATTTACGCATCGAGAATCCCAGAAATGTTCGACGTTTCGAGGGAGGGCTTGAGGTTCGTGGGCAAACGCTCATTCGATCATCCAAGCCGGCCTCAAAAATTTCAAATGCAGTAAAGCGCTCCGGGGCAATCACACTGGAGGCGTGGGTGCGTCCGGCCAATAAAAAACAGGAAGGGCCAGCCCGGATTGTCACAGTTTCCGGGAACAGCACCAATCGCAATGTCACTTTGGGACAGGAGGAGGACCGGTATGACGTGAGATTTCGGACTACTGAAACGACCAACAATGGATTGCCCTCATTCGCTTCAAAACCGGGCAGTTTAAACCTGAAACTGACGCATGTTGTTTTCACGCGCGATTCAGTCGGGCAGGCCAAATTTTACCTGAACGGCAAGTTGAACAATAGCAAGTCGATTGGTGGTCGTACGGCCCGCTGGGATGCGTCCTACCGGCTTGGCCTTGCTGACGAATTGAGCAAAGGGAGGCAGTGGTTGGGCACTTATCATCTGGTTGCCGTTTACGGGAGAAATCTTGATGCAGAAGAAGTGTTGAAGAATTACAAGGCCGGGCTGGATGGTGAAAGTGTCCAGTTGGAGTTGGCCGCGAAAAAGCGATCGGAAAAGGAGAAGTTTTTTGACGAAGAAATTGTGCCGATACTCTCCCGTCATTGTCTTGAGTGCCACGATACGGCGACCCGAAAAGGTAAGCTGGATCTATCGCGGAAAGCCAAGGCGTTCGCGCTGGGTAACGGCGACAAGTCGATCATTCCCGGAAACTCAGCCGAAAGCTTGATTTGGGAAGTGGTTGAGTCGGATGACATGCCGGATGAACGTGCGCCTCTTTCTGACGGAGAGAAGCAGTTGCTACGCAAATGGATCGATGACGGCGCGGTCTGGACGACTGAGGAGATTGATCCACTTGCCCACACGTTCGATCGGCGTGCCACCGAAAACTGGATCCGCCGGTTGACGGTGTCGGAGTATATTCGATCAGTGAAAAGTGTCGTCGATGTTGATATTGAGAAGGAGGCCCGGGAACTGTTGCCGGCCGACATCCGTGCCGATGGCTTCAGTAACACGGCTTATAACCTGAAGGTCGATTTAAAACATATTGAGGCTTATTCGACCTTGGCCGGCTTGATCGTGGAGAAAATGGATGTGCGTGCGTTCATCAACCGGTACAACGAACGCCTCAACCTGACAGACAATTCCATGCGTGGGTTTATCTCAAACATGGGGCGGGATTTTCTTCGTGGCGATTTAAACTCGTCGGAGGTGGCGGCATTTCGTGGGATCACAACCACGGTGACCAGCACCGGCGGCACGCTAGAGGAAGGCGTGGGATTGATGCTTGAGGCGATGCTGCAGTCTCCCCGTTTCATTTACCGGGTGGAAAACCAACGAGGCGATGGAGACGAATGGCCGGTTTCCGAATTTGAATTGGCGACCCGAATGAGTTTCATCATCTGGGGGGCGGCACCTGACAAAAAGTTATTGGAACTGGCCGAGAGTGGTGAACTGTTTTCGCCGGCGGTGATGGATGAACAGATTAACCGGATGCTGGCGGATTCACGGGCGGTAAGGCGGTCGATCGAATTTGCCAATGAGTGGCTCAACCTTGATCGCTTGGCCAACATGAGCCCCAACGCCAAGCGCTTTCCCGGTTGGAACCGCGAACTGGGGCAGGACATGAAAGCTGAGACACTGGCGTTTTTCGAAGAGGTGATCTGGAAACAAAACCGTCCCTTGGCGGAGTTGTTGAATGCTAATGTCACTTTTGCAACCCCGCGCTTGGCCAAGCACTACGGTCTCGTTCCGGTGAAAGGCGATGGCTTGGCCAGATACGATTTGTCAGGTGTGTCGGAGCGGGGTGGATTGCTGACGCAGGGGAGCGTGTTGACCATCGGGGGGGACGAGGCTTCGATGGTGACCAGAGGGTTGTTCGTGTTGCACGACCTATTGCGGAGCGGGGTGAAGGATCCTCCACCGTGTGTCGATACCACGCCGGTGGCAACCAAGCCGGGCCTGACGCAGCGATCAATCGCAGAGGATCGGGTGGCGAACAAGTCCTGCGGGGGCTGTCACGGCAAGTTCGAACCATTGGCTTACGGCTTGGAGATGTTCGACGGTGTTGGTGCGTTTCACAATAAGGACGAACACGGCAATGAACTACGGGAGGATGGAGAGATTCTCTTTCCGGGGACGGCCAAGCCGGTGCCATACAAGACTTCGGCAGAGTTGATGAATTTGCTCTCGGGTAGCGACCGGGTGGGCCAATGCTTGACATGGAAGGTCGCCCAGTTTGCGCTTGGCCGCCCGCTTGGCCAACCGGACGCACTCGCCCTTGACAGGATACATCAGGCGGCGCAGAAGGGTGGCGGAACGTACGCCAGTGTGATTCGTGCAATTGTTCAAAGCGATTTAGTTCAAAAAACCAAAACAGAATCTGACAATGAAGAGTAAACCTATGAATCGACGAACGATGCTCAAGGGATTGGGCGGGGTCGCAGTTGGATTGCCGTTGCTGGAGGAGATGGTGTATTCCGCGGCAGGTAATGTGGCCAAGGATGTGCCAGTACGGGCGTTTAATGTGTTTTTCGGGCTGGGTATTCCGGCTCCACTTCAAAAGGAGGGTTACGAGGGAGTACTTGAGCCACTCAAGCCACTTCGCGATAAGTTGCTCATCATGCGAGATGTGGATCAGGTGCGTTGTGATGTCAGCGGTATAAATGCCCACTTCGATGGTGCGACCGGTTCGTTCACCGCGATGCCGGCTGGCGGCGAGGCCAAGGCCGGAGGGCCTTCGATCGATCAGGTGGTTCGGCAGGCGCATCATCCGGATGGGCTTCCGCCAGGGATGGTGCCGACGTTGATCGGGGGAACGTACTTCCGCCGAAGCCGGGTGGGGCGTTATCTTCACAGCTACAATCTGGATGGGACGGTGGCAGGGACGATGCAGGAAAAACCACGTGATTTGTTTGACCGGGTGTTCGGTGTCGTCAACGCCGGCACAAATGGCGATGCCCGCAAGCAGCGACTGAAACGCAGTGTGCTCGATTCGGTGGTGGATCAGTACAAGTACTATACCGGCGCGAATTCCCCGTTGGGTAGCGCTTCCAAGAACCGGGTGGTCGAGCATCTCGAGCGTATTCGGGAGTACGAACTACGTGCTTTTGAGATGAAGCATCGCAAAGGCGAAGGGCCGAAGCTGCCGCCCCGTTCCAAGCTGCTGCACGGAGGACAGGCCGACCCGGGCGGTCAAGGCATTGACATTACACTGGAGGAGTTGACCACGGAGTGGCACCTGATGGCTGATCTGTACGCCCTGTCTGTTCAAATGGATCGAGTACGGTTTGGCTCCATCACATTTCTCGCGGCGGGTGAGCGTATCCGCTTGGTTGGCGACTACGAGTACGGTGGCCGAAAAATGTTTGAATTCAATGATCCCAAGCAGTTGAACGCCTCCGGTGATCAGGGTTGCAGTCACGAGTGGTGGCATAAATTCAGCGAGAAGAAAAAGAACGAACAACTCCGCGCTCATGCCCTAATGAAGATGCGTGAGGTCGCCTATTTCCTGAATCGACTTGATTCCGAAAAAGAGGCGAACGGTCGGTCGATTATGGAAAACTCAATGATCACGATTTCCACTGAGTCTGGTGACGGGCGTCACAACGATTCCAAACGGGAACTCTCCGGCGTTTTTCATGCGATCACCGGTGCAAATGGTCGTTTCAAGACCGGCGAAATCATGGATGTTGGGGCAGAGGGACTGGACGTTTATAACACAATGGTGAGCGCGATGGGGGCCAAGCACCGACTTGGGCCGGCCAAGCGCGAAAGCCGTCACGTTCGTTCCATTCTCGCCTAATCGTTGGAGAGCAGGCGCCGGTAGAGCTGGTACTGTTCTTCGACCAAACGCTCGACGGTGAACTTTTCTTTCACGAACGCTTGGCCCGCTTGGCCAAGCGTTTTTCGCAACGAGACATCTTTGGCCAAGCGGATGAGACTTTCCTCCAACTTGGCCAAGTCATCCGGGGGGATAAGCAACCCGGTTAGTCTGTCTATACAGACTTCACTGGCACCATCGCAGTCAAATGCCACCACCGGTTTTGCTGCAGCCATCGCCTGAGGCAGGGCACGTGGGAGACCTTCTCGACGCGAAAGATGGATCAAGCCATCCATCATTCCGACGAGTTCGGGAATCTGTTCAGGGGGAACCAGACCCGTGAATACAAAATTCTCTTCACACCCAATGCGCTTGGCCAAGCTTTCATATTTCTCCCGCCACACGCCATCGCCCACCAACAGAAAGCGAATGTTCGGTACACGCTTGGCCAAGCTTGGGGCAATGGCGAACAGGTGTTCGTGACCTTTTAACTCGAATAACCGGGCGATTTTTCCAATGACAAAATCGTTGGCAGTCAGCCCGTACTTTTCCCTCACAGACTTCGAGTTTTTGGCTTTCAAAAAAGGGTCCAGTTCGAAACCGCTAAAAATCTGCGTGTAATCTTCAGGATTACCAATTCCCGCTGAGAGGTACTGATTGCTCATGGCATTGGCAACTGTAATGAAATGATCAGTACGTGTGCCGGCAATCCTTTCAGCTTCACTAAAAACTGCATTGGCGATGCCCCCTTGGAATGCACCGAAAGACGGGCCGTGAATGGAGTGAATAACCATCGGGACACCGACTCTCTTTGCCGCCAACCGTCCTATCAGTCCGGCTTTTCCACTGTGAGTGTGCACGATGTCGGGTCGAAATTGTTTAAACTCGCTAACCAAGTGACGGTAGGCAAGAAAGTCCATTATCGGGTGGACAGGACGAACCAGTTTCGGGACCAAATGAAAAAGGTCATCGACATTTTTTGCCAGCGGTTCCAGGGAGCCTTCTGGGCCGGTGGTAGGGCCGGAGTATAGTCGGACGGTCACACCCGACTTTTGATGCAGACCGAGTACCGTCGAGAGTGTGTTCTCCTGCGCGCCTCCGACGATCAATCGGGTGATGACATGCGCAACGCGCATGGGTCAAGGAGTGGAGCCTTGCGCGCCTTGTAACTCAGTCACCCGCTGTTGAATCTGTTCCAGTTCGGCGGCAGGGATTGATTCCTGATTCACGTATTTGAGGAAGAGGGTGTAGTTTTTTAACTCTTCAGACGGAGAGTTTTCTGCCTCAGCGATTTGTGCGAACCGGAGGTACATGCGCGGGTCATTGGGTGTGAGGGATTGCAGTTTTTCGTAGTCGCCTTTGGCATTCGCATATTGTTTGGAGGCCATATACGACTCTGCGCGATTGGCTAATACCTCGGGGTTCCATTCGTTCCGTGAAAGCAGTTCATCGAAAATGGATATGGCATTTTCATGCTGATTCATCTGCATGTAGATCGTTGCTTTTTGATAGAGGAACCGGCCGGAATCGCGGTCGTTATCCAATGCGTCATCAATGTGTCCAAGCGCTTTTTCGAATTCGCCCATTTCAACGAAGACGCCGGCGAGTTGAGAGCGGATGTTCGATTTCGTGCCGCCGCTCGCTTCCTCAAGTGCCGCATCGAGGGTTTTAACTGCAGAGTCGAATTGCTTGAGTTGTGCTTGGAGTAACCCTTTGCCGACCTTGGCGTCGATGTTATCCGGATGTTCCTTGATCCACAGCTCGAGAACGGGAAGGGCTTTTTCTGGAAAATCATTGTCCATGTAGAAACTCAAAGCGGTCTGCAAAGCGGGCAGAGTGTCCATGTGAGGCTGTAGCTGCTCTGTTAAATATTTTTCGGCGGTAGCGATGTCGGATTGTAGGAGGCGGACTCCGGTTTCGATACCGATTAATCGTACTTGTTGCTCCAATTCAAACGGATTGGACTGATGCATTGATCGAAGTTTTTCGATGAACGGCCCGGTTTTGTACGGCATCCCGTAGGTAACGAACATGTTGGCAACGAACATCAATGGTTCCGGATCTTTCGTCGTCAGTTCCGTGGCGCGAACCAGTTCGTGGTAGGCTTGGCGGATCTGGGATTGGCTTTCGAAGAATTGGCCCAAAAGCAGGCACGCCTTGGGTTCGTCCAGTGGGCCGTAGGTCTTCAACGTGTGATTGATTTGCGAAAGGGCAAGCAGGCTCTGGTCGGTCAGCAGGTCGTCCAGTTTTTTATCGAACTTAAACTCAGCGTTTACCTTTTTTTGGAGTTCAAACAGGTGTCGCAGGTTTGCCTGTGCCGTGATGTTCCCGTTCGGGCTGCCAGCAAACAAATCGTTCGCGGTGCGATACATCGACTCGGCTTTGTCCGGTTGATTGCTGCGTGCCAATTCCACACCGCGGGCGTTAATATTTCGCGACAACCAACTCATGATAATGAGAGTGTCCTGAAAGTTGGATCGCTGAAGTATTCCGGCCTCCTTTGCCAGTTCTCCAAACGTATCCTTAACCGATGTCTCGATTTCTGTTTCCGAATCGATGGCGGAGATCGCGAGTCTGGGTTTGTCGAGGGATTCCCCACCAATTTCGTACTTGGCCAAGCGGAAGATTCCCTGATGGGGTTGCGTGTGAAATTGTTCGAAGAAATATCCGAAGCTGGGGTGAGTATAATAGATCGGGGTCTTGTCGATGACCTCGTGTAGTTTTTCGAGGATCAAAAACTCGTCCACGCGGATGGAGTTGGCGACTTCATCGGACAGTGCTGGCCAAGCGGGACTGAGCTTGGCCAAACGCTCGTGATAACGGGGGGAGGCCAGCCGGTGTGTGTCAACAAGCAGTGGGGGATTGGCTCGGTTTGATCGCGCCAGTTCTGCTTTAAGTAACTGCCTTTGTGCGCTCATATCGCCATCACTGATAAGGACGGCGGTTTCCTTGGGGAGATCGTCCGCGAGCCACTTTGTGTAAATGCGGGCGACGTCGTTTTTGTTGTGCGCCCAAACCACGCCGACATTTTGCCAGGCAAGCAACCCGGCGACGATGAGGGAGGCGACGGTAAGGCCTCCGTAAATGCCACGGTTCATGGCCTTGGCGAAGTCCGACGATTTCTGCCAGCGTCTGGAATCTTCCTTCCCGAAAAGGAGGAGCAGGTAGCCGAGGAAATATCCGGCTGAGAGGCTGCCCAGATAATAAAATGTTATGAACGGAGCGCCGACCCCGACAACCTGCTGGGCCTGTACAAGTTTTCGAGGGCTGAACAAATGGTCGAATGCCGTGTAAACGCAAGCGACGAGAAATAGAAAGTGAACCAATCTCAAAAGAATGGTGGTGATGGCGGATGCGGCAGCGTTGGTATCCCCGAAGCTAACCGGCCAACGAATACCAAGGAGCAGGAGCGGCAGGATTGACGTACAGGCCATCACCAGCACGACAAGACGGTTGCTAAATAAATTTGATAGGAACGATTTTTGGTCTCCCAAGTTATCTGTCAAGACTTCGCCGAATCCATATTCACTGCCGGTCAAAACGGCTGTCAATGGAAGCAGCAAATAAAGGGACAATCCGGCAATGCCGGTGAGCAGCAGTTTTAGCCAAAGATTTTCGCGGAAGAGGCGCATACGTCCGGTCCATAAAAGCGCCACGCCGAATAATGGAAGAAAGCCGATCATGCCCCAGTTGTTTGGGATGCTGATGGCGAATACTGCTGCGGCCCGGATCAGCCATCCCTGATTGTGGTCGAGTCGATACTCAAGGAGGCAGCGGACAACGTACGCGAATAAAAGCAGGTTTAGGATCTCCCCTGTGCCTGAAGTCGCGTGCTGCCAGAAGCTAAGTTGCAAACCGCAAACCAACGCGGCAAACAACGGAGGAACCCAGTTTAGGCCGATGCTCAAAAGTGAGTGTTCACTTTGTTCACGCTGGCGCTGTTCCTTCGTACGGTCGTGCGGGAGAAGTGCGACTGAGCGCACCAGCAGCGCGAGCGTGAGCGCACCGAAGATGGCAGCCAGTCCGTTCATGGCCGCCGGCAACACGGTCGCTGGAAATAGTTTCAGCGGGAGCGTGACCAAGTACAGCAGTGGCTGCTTGGTTTGGGGGAGATCATGCCAACCTCCAACATGTGAAATGGCGGGCAGACTGGCGAAGCTGATCCACGAATGGAGGGTGGTGAGGTAGAGCACCAATGCACCCGCAGCGACCGCCCAGGGTAAGCGTGTGGCGGCGAATGAGTTCAACGGGTTGTTGTTTTCTGACATCAGAACGGTTGCGGGGGCAGTTGAAACCTGCCGCCCTGTTTTGACAAGACGGTTTTAGTCCTGTGGTTCCTGTGATTCCGGTTCACTTGGAGAGTTTAAACGCAGATCGGTGATGCATTCGACATGTTGGGTATGGGGAAACATGTCCACTGGTATGACCTGCTCGAGACGGTAGACCCCGTCTGCGCAAAGAATGTTCAAATCCCGTGCAAGCGTGGCCGGATGACAGGAAATGTAGATGACTTGGCTGGGGCGCACCTCACGAAGTTGCTCCAGCGCAGCCGGGGCACAGCCTTTGCGGGGCGGGTCGAGGATGACGCTTGTTTTGCCGGCATCAAACTTGGCCAGCAAACTCGGGAGCAAGTCTTCCGTGCGGCCCTCGATGAACTCGCCGTTGTCGCCTCCGAACTGGGTGGCATTTTCGCGGGCGGCCTTAATCGCACCCTTATCGTATTCCACCCCGGCGTAGCGCTTGGCCAAGCTGGCCAGTTCGATGGCAAAAAAGCCCACGCCGCAGTAGGTGTCGATCAAGTAGTCTGAGCCGCTGGATTGGAACACTTTTCGTACGGCTTCGACCATGCGCGGCAGCATGAAATAGTTGGTCTGAAAAAAGGAATGGTCCTGAACGGTCCAGTCCTCGGGTGTGATCCGTAAGTTTACCTTGATGCCACCGCGCTTAGGTGGGTTGGCTCGGACTTCCGGTATCTGGGCGTTGAGCGCCGGTTCCGCAATTTTGCATTCGTCGATCTCCACCACCCAGTGGGAGTTGCGTTTGCGAAAGCCAACCAGCAATTTCTTTGCCTTTCCGTTCCATTGACTGCGGACAAGGATGCGATTGCGGTAGTGGTACGGTTGTGGGCAGGGGATCACCGGGGTGACTTTGTCCTGGGTAAACCCGCCGATTCGCTCAAACAGGTCGGCCACCTGTTTTTGTTTCATCTCCAGTTGTGCCTCGTAGGCCATGTGCTGGTATTGGCAGCCGCCGCAATCTCCATAGTATTGGCACTCCGGATCAATGCGAGAGTCTGCCGGGTTGATGACGTTAACCAGTTCGGCCCGGGCGAAATTTTTCTTCACCTCAGTGATGGTCACCTCCACGGTCTCATCCTTGATCACAAGCGGCACGAATACAACGAACCCTTCCACGCGGCCAACACCCTCTCCGCCGAAGGCGATGTCTTCGATTTGCAATGTGACACGTTGCCCGACCTCGGGGCGGAGGACGGCATCCGGTGTTGCGGGTATGTCTGTTGTCTCGTTCAAAATTTCAACCGTGCGCTTGGCCAAGCGCTGTGGATAGACCAAGGCCGGGGTACGTTAACCGCACGCCCGGCCCTGCAAAAGTCCGATGTGAATCTGGGGACTACTTTTTGTGGTGTTTCTCGTAGTGCTGCCGAAGCAGGTCGTCGCCGAAATCGTTTTTCAGGTCGCGAATGACACAGTGCACGTGGTTGGCATTATTTTGAGTGTTGTCATACTCAATCAGAAAGTCCGGTGCCTGAATCCGATAGTAATGGCCTTCGCCGACCTTGAGGGAACCGGCCCAGCCAAAGTGAATGTCTTTCAGGTCGACATTTTCCAAATCTGCCAGTGCCTCGTCAGCGATATCGGGGCGGTAATTGCGGAGGTACTCCTCGATGATACCCCAGAGCTGGGTCACCTGCTTTTTCTTCATCTTGGCGGCGGAGATGCCAAGCGGTTCGAGGCGCTTGGCCTTGCGATCGGCCTTGGTGATGATGTCGGCGGGTGCCTTATCGGCGAAAATGCCGGCGCTCTGTTTTTTGGTGAGTGACTGTGCCAGGGCTCGTGCGCTGTTTTCCTCTCTTGCCAAAACCTGCAAACCCTTGCGTGGACCGTCCAGTACTTTGCCGGGATTGGTGCCCCAGAATGACGGTGTGATGCTGGCGATATGGCCCTCGACCACTGTGAAACTCAGCGACAGGTGGTGTCCCTCGAATCGCCAGCCCCAAGTGCCTTCCGCGCTTGGCTTGCCGAAGATGCTGACAAAGTACCACTTCGGGTCCCGTGCAAAACGGCCCTCCGGATTGGCGTCGTGCAGGATCTGCTCGAGGCTCATGATCTGTGCGCTCTTTTGCAGTCCTTTGGCACTCATGACAGATGCCAACAGGGCGTAGGCCATGTGTTGCTGATCCTGCTGCATCTCGCGGAACGACAAGCCATGGCGGGCATGCATTTCAGTCGGGACGAAGTGCCAGCGGGTGCGGTTGTTATCGTCGAGTTTGAATGTGGCCTTGGCCTTTTGCTCGGGTTTGAGCGTGGCGAGGAAGGCGTTGGCTGCATCCGCCATTTCAGCGGCAGCCTGATCCGGGTGGGCCATAGCGCTGCCGGCGAACGACAGCGATAAAGCGAACGCGAGAGATTTGAAAATAC
>DPAW01000023.1 GCA_003517285.1 Verrucomicrobiales bacterium | reverse complement strand
AGCGACGGGCAAACGCTCACCGCGAAGGGCCTGTTGCGAATCGAGATCGAGGGCGAGCAGGAATATTATTTGTTGCGACTGTCCGACAAGAGCGACTTGGAGATTCGAATTCCGTTCATGAACAATCACCGGCTGCGCTTCGACCGCAACGTCGGCAAGGTGGTGGTAGTGACCGGCCAATACAAGGTGATCGGCGCCAAGAAAACCCTCGTGTCGCTTACAGCGGCCAAGGCGCCCTAAGCCAATGAGCCTCGCGCGCATTTTCCCTCAGGTTTTCTTTCTCGTGCTTGCGGCGTGCATTGAGCCTTCGGTGTGGGCTGCGGAATTTACAGCTGCCGCGGAAGTGATCGAAGACCGTTGTCTGACGTGTCATGACAGTGACACGAAAAAAGGCGGCATCGATTTATCGCCGTTGCTGGAGAAAGACAATGCTTCTTACGGCAACTACACCCGGCTCTGGATTCGGCTGGAGAACATGGTGGCCAGCGGCGAGATGCCGCCTGAGAACAAGAAGCCGCTGGCGGCAGCCGAGAAGGTAGCGATCCAGGGGTGGTTCCATGAATCGTTTGTGTTACGGGATGGCAAATCGCACATCGGCCCCACGCCGTTACGCCGGCTGACGCGGTATGAATTCGAGAACACACTGGAAGCCGTGCTGGCTGTGACGTTGAAGGCGCCGTATCGCGATTCCATCACCGGCACGTTGGAGGAATCCAAGATCACCGCGCTTGTGCCTTCGGATATCCCCGGCGAATCCGGCTTCGACAATGACGCCCATCGGCTTGGTGGGCTCAAGCCGCCTCTGGACGCCTTCGCGGATGCGGCGAATTATGCGCTGGGTCAATTTCGCCGAAACCCCGCGGCCATCAAGGCCGTGCTTGGCCGGGCAGAGATTCCGTCCGACGCCAGCGAGGCCGAAGCTAAGGCGATCATTTCAAAATTTCTGCTGCGCGCTTTCCGCGGTAACGCCGCGCGGATGCCCGGTTATGAACGCGCCTTTCACGGGCTTTACGCGAAACACGTGGCGGCATCCAAGGACAGCCGCGCGAGTCTGCTGCATGTGTTCGAGATGACTCTGGTGTCGCCGGAATTTCTGTATCGCTTCGAGCATAGTCAGGCGCAGAGCACGCCGTATCCCGTCAACGGCCTAGAGCTGGCCACACGCCTGTCCTATTTCCTCTGGGCCGGCCCGCCGGATGCCGAGCTGCTGAATCTCGGGCAGGACGGCAGTCTGTTGATGGAGGATGTGTTGAAAAAACAAATCGCGCGTCTGCTGAATTCGCCCAAGCGAATTGCCTTGTCGGAAAATTTCGGCGGCCAATGGCTGGGCTTCGGCGAGCTGATGGCTAATCGCGAATATTTGTTGAACGAACGCTGGAACCGGGAGACGTACGACGAGGCGCTGTTTTTCTTCGACGAACTGATCCGTTCCAACCGCAGCGTGCTGGAGCTGGTGCAGAGTGATTGGCAGTACAAACGCGCGTCGGCGCTGCAGGCAAAAGGGCACGGCTACCAGCAGCTGAAGCCGGATGCGTTGCCTCGAATGTACGCGGACATTTTTGCCAATCGCCAAAGCAAAACCCGCAACCGCAAGACCCGCTATGATCCGCCTGTCCTCGTGCAGCGCCAAGGCGATCGCGATGGCGGTCTACTCACCAGCGCGGCCATCATGCGTGTGACCTCGTCCAAGACCCGCACCAGCCCCATCCGGCGCGGCGTGTGGGTGCTGAACACGTTGATCGGCAAATCCATGGAAGCTCCCGAGGATGTGCCGTCGATTGAAGAGGCGCGTGAGGCGCTTAACATCAAACGGAATCCCACGGTCGCGGAGCTGTTGAAGCAACACGTCTCGAAGGCCGTGTGCCATGCCTGCCATAAAGAGATCGACCCGTTGGGGCTGGGCCTGGAGAACTTCGCGCAGTTCGGTGAATGGCGCACGAACTATCCCGATATGACGCCGGTCGTAGCTTCGGGCGAAATGCCCAACGGCAAGGCGTTTAAATCGCCACACCAAATGAAGACGCTGTTGCTGGAATTGTACGGGGACGACATTGCCAAAAACTTTGCGCGCCAACTCTTTGCCTACGCGCTCGGCCGTCAACTTCAGCCGTATGACCGCCTCTCGCTTGATCAAATCATCAGCGTGGCAAAGCAAGACGGTTACAAGACCAACGCGATTATCGAACAGATTGTACTATCGAAACAGTTTCGTTATCGGCAGGACCTTTAGAACAATGCCTCGATGGCATGCTGGCACGGGTCAGATTTCCAGTGCATTATCGGTGCCGCCAAATGCCTCCACGCGTACGCCGAGTTTATCCATCATACTGAGGTATATGCCCTCAAGTGGTTTGCCTTGGTGCGACCGGTGCATGCCTGGCTGGAGTTGGCCATTGGCGTGGCCGGCAAGCATGACGGGGAGTTGCTTGGAGGCGTGCTCGTGGCCGTCGGCAAAGGGCGAGCCGTAGAGGATCAGCGAGTGATCCAACAACGTGCCGTCGCCTTCGCGGATGGACTTGAGTCGGTTGAAAAAATACGCCACCTGCCGGTGATGCCATTCGATGACCTTGAGGTATTGGGTGCGCTTCACGTCGCGTGAGGTCCAGGAAGTTTTGCCGTCGTCGTCCTCCGTGCGGCCGGAGATGTCGCGCCAGTGTGAGAGGGCGTGCCACATGCCTTTGACGCCGGGCAGGAAATTGAAGTACCTATTGCTTTGCTCATGATCGAGCATGAAGGTGGCCACGCGCGTGGAATCTGTCCAGTAGGCGAGTACCATCATGTCAAACATCAGCCGCAGGTAGGCTTCGTGATCTTCTGGGATGCCGGCGGGCGGTGGTGTGGCTTGGGTAAGACGTTGGTCAAGCTGCGCCTGCGATTCCTTGCGCGAAAGCTCGAGACGTTTTTCCACGGCGCGGACGGCCTCGAAATATTCGTCGAGCTTGTCGCGATCGGCCATACTCACGTGCGAGCGGAGGTTGCGGGCATCGGCGGCGATCGCGTCTAGAATACTTTGGCGATCGTCACGGCGTGGGCCGCCCGCAGCGGGGCCGCGGCCGGTGAGCCGGTTGAAAATGGCGCGCGGTTCGGTCTCGCGCGGCAACGGCGTGGTGGCCGAGCTCCACGAGATGTTATTGCGTAAAATGCTGCGGCCGAAACTACCCTCGGGTTTGGTGATGAGCTCCAGCGAGGTAAACGGCGTGTCGCTCCCGATGGCCTTGGCGACGAGCTGATCCATCGAGGCCCCGCCCACGCCGCGTCGCGCGCTGATGCGGTCGCCTTCCGGCGCGGGCCTCACGAGCCAGGTGGCACCGGCGGCTGGATGGCTGCCGCGCAGTTCGGATTGCAGTCCGGTAATAATTTGCAGATCGCCCATGAACGGCCGTAGGGCGGCCATCTCCGACGTGAGCGCGGTGATTTTACCCGCGGTCGATTTGGGGCTCCACGCCTCGGGCGGGGAACCGTTGGGCAGGTACAGGCAGCCTAGGCGCACGGGCGGTTTGGCCGCGGCGGCGCGAATTGAGCGAGGTGTCATCACCTCCAGCCACGGCAACGCTAAGGCTGCGCCCGCGCCGCGCAGGAGTGTGCGGCGTGAAAGACGAAATTGGCGGAAGGGTCTCATGGCGTTTCGCGAGCCGGCACCTGCCGGTATTGAAAAGGGTAACTGGCAACTACCGCTTGGATCAATGCTTCAGCGCGCAGATCGTTTTCACGCAGTGCCTGCAACAGCCCTTGGACGGCGGCTTCGTCGTTGAATTCCAGCTCGCGCCCCAGCGCGTAGGCGAGCAGGCGCGTGGCGAGTTGACGGGTGAAGGCTGGTTGTTCGCGCGTGAGCAGCATACGGCGTAGGCCAGTGTGGCCCTCGAAACGTGTGCCGTCCTGCAATTGCGCCGCGGTGTCCACCGGCCCCGGGCGTAACCGGCCGGTGGCATCGAAGGCCTCCAGCGCGAATCCGAGCGGGTCGATGCGTTTATGGCAGCTGTTGCACGCGGCATTTTGGCGATGTCGTGCCAGCGCATCGCGGATGGTCTTCGTCTCGGTACCACCTTCCGTTTTTAGCTCAGGCACATTGGCGGGCGGCGGCGGCGGAGTTTGGCCGAGCAACACTTCGAGAATCCATTTGCCGCGAAACACCGGGCTCGTGCGGCGGGGCGAGGAGGATACGGTCAGCACGCTCGCCTGCGTGAGCAGTCCGCCGCGGTTTTTCGTGAGGCGCCGTTTGAGGTCGGCTCCGGTGAACAGGGTCGGCATGCCGTAATGCCGCGCGAGATCGGTGTTGACGAAGGTGTAATCGGCGTCGAGCAGGCGCGTGACGGGTTGGTTGCCGCGCAGGATGGAGTCGGCAAACAGCACGGTCTCCTCCTTCATCGCGCGCAACAATACCGGCGTGGCCTGCGGAAACCGTTCGGCATCCGGCTTGATGCGCGTGCCAAGCCCGTCGATGCGCAGCCATTGCAGCGTGAACCGTTCCACAAACCGCCGCGCGCGTTCATCGGCGAGCAGGCGTTTTACTTCCGCGCGCAAGATCTCCTCGCGCAACAGCTCGCCCGAGCGGGCGCGTTCGCGTAGGGCGGCATCCGGCTGGCTGGCCCAAAGGAAATAGGACAATCGATTGGCCAGCTCAAACGCGGTCACGCGCTGGGCCCGGGCGCCACCGGTGGATTCCGTGCGAAAGAGAAAGGCCGGCGAGACCAGCGCCGTTTTCACCGGCAACCGAAAGGCCTCGCGAAACGTATCCCCTTTGCCGCGGGCGTGGGCAAAGAGCTTGAGGTAACGGGTCATTTCCTCCGTGGTCGGCGGACGACGAAAAGCCTGTTGCAGGAACGCCTCGAGATTTCGACGGGCCGCTTCGGCTTCGGTGGCCGCAGATTTGACCGCCGGCTTTTGCGCGGTTGGATCCCAGACATACACCGGCTTGCGCGCGATGGCTTTGCCGGCACTGGCAGCCTGAGCTTCCGCAGCGGTGAGCGGTTGATCGTAAAAGCGCGTGAAGGCAATGGTGCCCCCGGTGAACGGCTGAAACTCTTCGTCATCGCCCGCCACCCCAATGCGGAAGCGATGCTCGGCCTTGTCCGTTTGCGTGAGGCGGCGGGTGCCCAGCAGTTTGCCATCCGCATGAATCTGAGCGCGCCCATCGGCCACGTTGAGCAGGGCGTGATGCCACTCGCCATCGTCCACGCGCGTGCGGGTTTCCAGATTACCCAGCCAACCGATGTCGTAGATCAGCCGCCCGCGCTTGATGTACAGCGTCTTGGCGCCTGGCGCCCATTCGCCAGTGACGGGGGCTTTGGAAAACAACGCGCCGCCGGTCTGGGTCTTGAACCGCACGAGCACAGCAAACGCGCCATCGCCCATGTCAGTGCGCTTGGATTGCGCGGCGGTGGCAGTAAACGGCAGCTTGCCGGCCGGCATCGCGCCCGGGGGCAGCACGGGCAGTAGGCGCTCTAGTGCCTCGTCATCGCGCCAGACAGCCTCGATGATTTGGCGAGCGGCGCCAATGTATTTTTCGATCAGCAACGGCTGCACCGACAACGTGGCCGCGGCATTGTCAAAGCCACCGCCTTCCACCAAGTCCTCTGGCAACAACGGCAGTGCATCGAACTCGATCCCAAATAAATCCTGCACCGTATACGCGTACTCATGGCGGTTCAACCGACGCGGCGGCACGTGCCCCGGGTGCTTCGGAATCTTGGTGACGTCCACATGTTGCAAGGTGTGTGCCACCCAATCGCCCAACGCCCTGCGCTTGGCCGCGGGCAAGGCGTGCTCCGCCTTTTCCGGCGGCATATCTCCCAGCCGCACGGCATCGCGAACGCGCAGCCAAATGCCACGATCCCGCCACAGATCCACTTCGCCGGAAAACTCATCAAACGAAATCCCTGCCTTCGCCTTCCCGTTGCCGTGACAATCGAAGCAATATTTCTGGAACACCGCCTGCGCCTCGGCCACCGAATCTACGGCGGCCAAACGGCCGGGAAGCCAAACGAGGAGCAGGATGACGATCCGGAATCCCATGGTCTACAGCATGTCGCACACTTTCAGGAGTGTTTCGTGCACGGTGAGATCGTGTTGGTAGCTCCAGGCGAGTTTCTTTTCGCCGCGGATCACACGCGCCAGATCCGCGAACTCTGCGACATAG
Source organism: Verrucomicrobiales bacterium (assembly GCA_003517285.1). Lineage (GTDB taxonomy): Bacteria > Verrucomicrobiota > Verrucomicrobiia > Limisphaerales > UBA1100 > UBA1100. The sequence goes on along the minus strand of DPAW01000023.1, from coordinate 239 downwards.
CTGCGGCCTCCTTGGAGCTGCACGGTTTGCGTGCCTTTCTTGTACGAGCCGCGTGCTTGATCTAGATTGAGGGAGAAGCGGCCGCCTTCCAGTTGCTGGATTTCCATACCGCCTCGGGTGCCGGCGAGGTGAAAGCGGCGTCGGGCAAAGCCGAATGGATCATTGTGATTGCAGCGTAGCGTGGCGGTGGCTTTTGGGTAGTTAAGTACAGCGAGTTGGTTGTCGGCAAACGTGTCGCC
>DPAW01000026.1 GCA_003517285.1 Verrucomicrobiales bacterium | reverse complement strand
TCGCGAAGATCTATCTCGGCCTGTCGTAGGCGCAGGAGTTCTCTCATGCGCTCAATCAAATCCTCGTTCGGCTGACCGCCTTCACCGCCTTCACCACCATCTCCTCCATCCTCGTCATTTTTGGGATCCAGAATATCGGCCCATTTATTGAAGTGACCGGCCAATTCCTTGGCGGCGCCCATGACCCGACTAGTCTGGTTTCGCAGGGTAAGGTCGGCGAGGCGATCCATTTTTTCCGAGGGCTGCACCTCGGACATCAGCTTAGTGACTTCGCCAAATTTCTCGCTTTGGGTGGCGTCATAAAAACGCGCAATCTCAACCTGCAATTCAGCAGCCTTCTGGCTGTTTAATCCCTGGTATCCGTAGGCATCGTTAATCATTCTCCTGAGATCCTCATCCAGATCCGCAATGTTCCGACCAATCAGGCGGCCGATGTTTTCCAGAAAATCCTTGGCGATCTTTTCTTCAAACTCCGCAATCTTGCGCAGGCGAAGCACGAGAGTGTTGGCGTACATGTCCTGCACACTTTCATTGGCGTCCTCCTGCATCTCCTTCATTTTATCGAGCGCCTCCTTTTCCTTCTGCTCGGCTTTCTCGAGGTTCTCTTTACGTTCCTGCTGATTTTGCTGGGATTGTTGAGCCTGTGCCAAGGCCTGCTGGGCCTGTTGCATTTCCTGTTGGGACAGGTTTTGCATTTGCTGCTGGGCCTTGGCCATCTTAGCCAGGTCATTGGGATCCATCTCCTTGTTCTTCAAGGCTTCCTTCGAAAGCTCTTCCAGATCGTCAGCCAATTCCTTGAGATTATCGGCAATATCCCTTTGCTCCTGTTCCTGCCGACCGATTTGTTTATCGGTGAGATCGCTCTTCATTTGCTCGGCGTCTTTTTGCTGAGTCTCGCGAGTGGCCTCAAGGAGGTTTTCCTGTCGGCGAACGAGGTCATCCAATTCCGCCATCTTGCTTTCAAAATTCTGCTGAATGATCTGAGCGTGTTCTTCCGGGCTCAGAATATAAACTTGAAATGGCAACGAGCGACTGGTGCGTTCGCTACGATAATAATCCTGCGCCGCGGCGTAAATGTTCACCATCATGCCTTCCTGCAGCTTGAGTTTGCGCGGATCAAACAGGTAGGTGGAATCACCAGCCAGATTGCGCGGTTCGAATTCCCGTAAAACGGTGGCACCATTCGCCAGCCGATTGGTTTCACCGCGGCGAAAGGCTTCCCATTCGGCGGAGAGCATCTTCAACCCATAATCATCCTCGGCCATCATCCGAATATCCAAAACCTCCTCCAGCAGAATGGCCACCACCGGTGCTTGCCCCGGGCAATCCACGCGATGCGGCGGATTATCCGGCTGCCGTTCCAGTGAAAGTTTCCAGGGTTGCGCCCCCTCAATCCCGTAGGCATCACGCCAGGTAAACTCCAATTCACGATAGTCATCCAATTCCAAAAACTGTGACTTGAATTGATCCCCATTCACATCCAACTGGACCGGCTCGATTTCGCCACCAATATTGGGCACGGGCTTCAACCGCACCTGATTCAATTCGCGGGTGGCTTGGGCGGAAAACTGAACCTGACTGCCTTCAAGATAAGGGAACACCGTGCCGTGTACTTCACGACCCGTGTCTTCGTATTGGAGATAGGCCGGGAATTTCACCGTGGCCTTGGGCAGTTCCACATTCGGCCGGGCCACCGGCTGAATAGTCACGGTACGCTTGGTATCACCAATGCGCAGGGCCAACTCTAGTTTCTTAGTGCGACCGGGAATCTGATACGTGACCTCGCCGTTTTCCATGGCGGCAGTGTCACGGTTATTCCCGCTGGAAAGAACGGCTTGCGAAGGGTCCGGGAGCAACGTCTCGAAAGTGTTCGCCAAATCAGTTTGTACATTTAACTCAGCCCGCAAAAAATCATCCGCGCGGGCAGCTGAGGCGCTCGTGAATTTCCATTGCCGTTCCAAAACTTTCCAGAACGGCTGTTGGCTCCCCGCATCGGCAAACGCGTATTTGGACTGCAGGGCAAACTCTTCACCGCGCGGCACATAATATACGCCTTCCACCTGTACCCGACCATCCACACGTAGACCGCCTTCCTCGACAAAAGTGTAGCGCTCTTCGCTGGACAAGGCCCAACGTTTGAGTGCATTCAGGCTGGCGTCCGGCGTGAAGTCGACCGTGAAAAACAAGCCGGCCAACACGAAGATGGCCATCAGTGAATACATCAACGGCTTGCGGGTCGCGACTGCTTCATTAAATGAAAATCGCTCGGACTCGCGGTCAATCTGTTCAATCGCCGCCCGACATAGGGCTTCGGAGACATCCTCGGGGCGTTGCTCATGATCGGCCAGCTCCACGGCACTGACTAAGCGATCCCCCAACCGGCGGTGCTTGCGCTGTACGATTGCAGCCAGCACGCGATTGTCGCGACGGTTAAACAGCCAGTGTTGCAGCCATGGCCAAGCAAAAATGACGGCAACCGCCACACCTGCCAAAGCGAAAATGCCTCGCGCCCAAAATGGGGTTTCCCAAAATCGATCGGAGAAATACACGAGCATCCAGCTCACCACCAAGCCGGCAATTAGTCCACTGAGCGCGATGGCGGTGTCCACCACGAATAATTTCCGCTGCAAGGACGCAAGCTTGTTCCGCAAGCCCTTTGGTAAATCCACTTTAAACCCGCTCTTTTCTGCCATTTCCCCTCCGTTCGTTCTAAATCAACCCCAACACCTTACGAGACACCCAGTAAACTGCAAGCAGGAAGACGATCGCGCCTCCCCACCATGCACTACTCCATAGACGGAAACGCTCCTCGATTACTTCGTTTTCTGCCACTAAACTTATTGCCCCGATTAACTTTTGTAAATCTGCCGGACCGCCGGACTGGCCGCCGGTGCGTTCAGCGATCTCGCGCATCACCTTCAGGTTCGCCGGTTGGCCCAGTAATTCGCGCGTGATTTTTTCCACGTTAATTTCCGTCTCCAATTTCTGTTTGCCGTTGGGATTGTAAATGGTGAGTTGATGCAGCCCACCATTCTGCACTTTTAAGCGAGCCTTGAACACGCCCCAACCGCCATCCAACGCGGTGAACTCCAAGTTGCGCGTTTTGCCATCCGGCTCCTTCAAATCGGCGCGCAAGACGACATTCAAATTGTCCCCCGAAAGATCCAGCATTGTCGCTTGCAAATATACCTCGTCGCCCACCTTCGGATTCTCCGGGCTGTAGGTCAGGCGCATGCCCTGTCCTTGGGCCATCTTACGCTTGTGCGCCATCCAACGCACCACCTGTCCCCAGAAACGATAGTGGTAGGTATCCTCCACTCCACGCCGCCAACGCCAAGCCGCGTCTGTCCCCATAAAGAGCACTTCGCCATTGCCCCAAGGTCGAATCGCCAGAACCGGCAAATAGCCCGTGGAGGTGCGCATGCTCGAATGCGTGGCCAGCACCTGTGTGCCCGGCCGAGCTCGCTCCACTCCGGAGCACCAGAAAAACCCCGGGAGGTTTTTCCAGATGACTTCATTCAACCCTTCATCCGAAGCCAGCATGGTCAGGAAGTGCCCCTTTCCGCGGCTACTCAGTTTGAAGCTGGCTTCACTCGGCATGAGCAATCCTTCCGGTTTATCACGATCCAACGTCACTGGAATCAGATCGCCCAAGGAATGATCCATCAAGGTCAATTGCCGGCCTCGCTGACCAGGCATAAAGACCAGCCCGCTCCCCTGCTGATCCACCAAGCCACGCAGCAAATCACACTGCTCCCGCGTTAGCTCCTTTTCACCAATTCCCACGTCCCCCAGAAAAACGACATCGAACTTCGCCAATTGTTCGCGCGTCTCCGGAAATTTCTGAATGTAATTCAATCCGGCGCCCGGCCCGAGTTCCGGGTGCAGCAACAGCACGCTTACATCTACGCCCGGATCGCGGGTAAGCGCATTGCGCAGATAACGGTATTCCCACCGGGGATACGATTCCACCACCAGTACGTTAAGTTTCTCGGTACGAACAGAGAGGTGAAAGGTTTGCGCGTTGTTATCCTCGATTAATTCCTTCTCGTTGCCACGCTGCCAAATCGGCAGGTCCAGTGTCATCGTGTAATCCCCCAGCTCGCGCGGCGCCCAAACGATGGAGTCGTTCACTAGACCATACGCCGGAATGGTGATTGGCTTGGCAATAGAGACCACGGCCCCGCGACGGCTGGTGAGCTTCACTTGCGTACGGATGGGTTCAGGAATATAGCTTCGCACTCGGAACGGAATAGAAATCTGCTCGCCCAACAAACCAAACTTCGGCGGATTTACCGATTCAAGCACGAGATCCTTTTGCGCCTGTTCGCTGCCGACCGTCAACGTAAACACCGGCACCTTTTCAGCGCCCATCTTCATGGCCGCCTGTTGTGGGGGATCGCCAACATTCCAATCACCATCACCGATCATTAATACAGCTTTCAGATTTTTGCGCTTAGTGCGCTGGGATTCCAGCGCGTGATAAATATCCGTACCATCACCGAGTGCTACCTCGGCGTTAGTGAAGCTCATCCCGAAATCCTGCACCGTCACCTTGGCCAGCTTCTCCAAGGGCGACCAGAAGTTCGTGGCCATTTGCCCTGCAAGCCATTCCTGGCGTGTCACCACATCGCGCGCGCCCGTTACCACATCGCGCGTATCCATGCTGTGCGTAGCATCAGTCAGGACCACCACTTCCGGCTGTTCCTCGATTTCCGTCACCCGCAAAAATTCCGGCTTACATAAGGTGAAGAGAATCAGGCCCATGATAATGAACCGCAACGACTCCAAGCCCGCGACACCCTTACCGCCGCGACGAGACCAATTACGATAACTAATCACCGCCGTCGTCAGCCAAACCGCCACCGCAAAGCCAATTAGCCATGCAGGCGTCTGCAGGGGTTGAAATTGCCAGCCGTTCTCCATCAGGTTGCCTGTTCGGTGGACACATTGCCTGTGGCCGACCTTTGAATTTCCACTCGCTCATCCGCGCCCTTGGGCAGGATCAAGATTCCCTCGATCAAAAGCGCCAGTGCCATGACCACAAAAAACCAGCGCCAAATTTCCTGCGGGTCATCCGCACCGCCATCCGCGACTCGTTCTTGGGACAGTGTGACGGGCACAGCACCAAACAGAGCCTTCACTTCATCGGCCTCCAACGATATCAAGGCATCCTCGCGCACTGGACGATTCACCGCCACCACACGTTGGCCCATACGGTATACGCCGGCCTGCAGATTGAAATCCTTGACCGAATTCTCACCGCCCTCTTCAGACACCCAGCGCTCACCCTCCGCAGCCCGATCGTCTCCCGCCGAAAGCAAATGCCCCTGCACATAGCGGCCGGACATCATTGCCTCCCCTTCCGCCAATAGACGTTGGAGCATGGGCACGAGAACCAATCCTTCGGTAGCACTGCTCCACATGTCGGTGGGTTGCGTGCCACAGAAAACCACCTGCCCTTTTCCGACGGTCTTAGCCATCATCCAAGGCACGCCATCTTCAAAGGAAGCCTGCACTAGGCCATCACCCTGAATCGCCTTACGCTGGTTCACTCGCAAATCATCCACTGGCAGATACAAGCCCTCTTCCGTCCGCTGCAACGGTCCTTCGCTATCTGAATAGCTGGTGATCCGGAACCCGAGATGCTCCTGCTCATCCTCGGCCGCCACCAAGGCCTGCCAGTTGTCAAAGGTCTTTCCATCCTGCTCAAACCGCTTGAGCTCGCCCCACGATAACCCGTTAAACGTATTGTTATCCGGGGCATCTTCCGGGAAACAAACAACCAAGCCGCCCGCCTTGGCATATTCGGTCAGACGATCGGCCTCCTCCCCCGTGGGCAGCGGCGCCTGCCACAATACCATGGCGTAATCCGTCCAAGTTTCCCGGCTCACTGCCGTGGGGGCAATTACGGTGCTCACCTGATTGGTGTTGGCCGGATCCGGCGCGGCAGCCAAATTCAAAAAACGCGTTGCAAATTGATCCGGCACACCGACCACTGCAGTCTGAGCCTGAATGGGTTCGCCATAAACGAAATACGCCACGTTATCCCGCACGTTTCCATCTTCTTGGTCCAGCAACTCCACACGTCCCCAGCCGGACTGCGCGTCCTGTTGCAATGGAAAACGCAACTCGTGTTCGTGCGTGGCGCCTTCCATCGCCACCGTGGCGCTTTTGTTCTGGCCCTCGATTTGAACCGCCAAATCCAACTCCACCGGCGAGGCGGAGCCCCGCGTAAATCCCAGCTTCAACACCAGCTCCGCCTCATCCGCCGTGCGTTGCCTCGCCGCCTCTAATAAACGCACCGAAACATTGGCCGGCATTTCTTCGTCCAGAGCCATCAGTCGCACACGGACGGACTGCGGCAACCCTTCAATCTTGCCGGATAACCGTCGCCAACGTTCCTTGGTCGCCGGATCCCAGTTGCTCGATTGCAAATCGGACGCCACCCAAATCTCACCGATGCCCGGCTTCGTATCCACAAACCAATCTGCCGCCGCTTCCAGCAGGGTTGGCAAATCCGCCGCCGTATCGGTCACCTCGCGCCCCACAACATTGGGCAACGCAGCCACGCCGCCTTTCACTTCCCGCGGGCGTTCGTCGGTATGCTCCAACACCACATACCGCACCTCGTCGCCGTAGGCCTTGGCCGATTCTACCATGGTTTCCACGGCCCGCTCCAATCGTGTTTGTTCTCCCAACGAAGCCCCCATGCTGGCCGAGCGATCAATCAGGATCAAAATAACATCCGGCTTGCCCGACATCATGCCCTTAACCCAGCCGCCTGCCAGCGGACGGCTCAAGGCGAAGATCAGCGCCAACACCGCCAGCATTCGAAAGAGTAACACCAGCCACTGGCGCACCTTGGCGTACTTCGTCGATTTGCGATTGGCCATGCGCAGAAACATCATGGCCGCCCAAGGCAGCTTGCGGTGTCGCAAACGGTTGAACAAGTGGATCAAAATCGGCAGCAGGCCGAGCAACAAACCCCAAAGCATGAAAGGCTGTAGGAACGTCACCCCCGACCTTTCGCCAATTGTTCGCGTTCAATCAAAAAGTCCGCGATAATTTGATCGTAGGGTTGATCGGTGACCACACGTCGATAATCGGCGTTGTGCTTGTTGCAGCCCTCGTGAATTTTCACGAGATACTCCTGCACTGCCTCAAGGTATTGCTCGCGTATAATCTCCGGCTCGGCGAGCAGTACATCATTGCTTTCCATATCCTGAAACCGGATCGGCCGATCGAGGTCAAGATCCAACTCCAGCGGGTCCAGTAGATGGAACAGCGCGAAGTCGTGTTTCTGGAAATGCAAGTGCTCAAAGCAGTTGAGCAGTTCGTCCACATCGCAGAAGCAGTCGGAAATAATAATCACCATTGCCCGCTGGCGAATGCGCTCGGCAAATTGATGCAGCTCCGCCACCAGTCCCGTTTCCCCACGCGGCTCTGCGCCGGCCAGGGTATCAAAGATGTAACGCAGGTGCAGCGGGTTACGTCGGGGCGGAATATCCATGGCCACGCCATCATCGAAAATCTCCAGTCCCACCGCATCTCCCTGATGCACGAGCATATAGGAAAGCGTAGCGGCGATCTTGCGAGCGTAATCAAACTTACGCGCACCTTTCTCACCGAAGGCCATGCTCTTGGAGCAATCGATCACCACATAACAACGCAGGTTAGTGTCGGCCTCAAATTCCCGAATATAATACCGGTCGGTGCGGGCCAGCACCCGCCAGTCGAGCAGGCGCAGATCATCGCCGGCCACGTATTTGCGGTATTCGGCAAACTCCACACTGGAACCGCGGAAGGGGCTTTTGTGATGACCGACGATGTTACCCACCATCGGCTGACGTGCGTGTAAGAACTGGCCCGAAAGCCGAGTCAACACATCCCCATCCAGAATCTCGCTGTAAGCTGAGTCGTTCAAGAATTTCCCGCGTCCATTTTACTGATCGGCAAGAGCCGCTTCCTTGTCGCGGATATTCTCGAGCAGCTTGGTGATCACAAACTGGCTGTCCACGCCCTCGCTTTGGGCTTGGAAGTTGGTGAGGATACGATGCGTGAGCACGGGCTTTGCCACAGATTCCACATCCTCCCAGCCGACCACGTAGCGGCCGTTCAACACGGCGTTGGCCTTGGCTCCGCGAATCAGGTACTGAATAGCACGCGGGCCGGAACCCCATGTCACCCATTTCTTCACCCATTCCGGGGCATCATCGGTCTTTGGCCGGGTCATGCGCACCATCTCCACCACGTCGTCATACACATGGTCCGGCACGGGCACGCGCTCAACCAGGCTTTGGTAACGTTGCAGGGCTTCGCCGTCGATCACCTCTTCGAGTTGTGCCGCTGTGGTGCCGGTGGTTTCCCGGGCAATGCGCCGCTCTTCATCGACGGTGGGGTAATCAACGGTAATCAAGAACATGAAGCGGTCCAGCTGCGCCTCAGGCAACGGATAGGTGCCTTCCTGCTCGATCGGGTTTTGCGTGGCCAACACAAAGAACGGCTGCGGCAAGGCACGGTGTTCGCCGGCCGTGGTCACGCGATGTTCCTGCATGGCCTCCAACAACGCACTTTGCGTCTTTGGCGGTGTCCGGTTGATTTCGTCCGCCAGAATGATGTTGGCGAAAATCGGTCCTTTAACAAATTCAAACTGCCGCCGACCGGCCTCGCCGTCCTGCAGAATCTCTGTGCCGGTAATATCGCTCGGCATCAGGTCAGGCGTGAACTGAATCCGGTTGAAATCTAGGCTCATGATCTTGGAGAGCGAGTTCACCATCAGCGTCTTCGCCAACCCCGGCACACCCATCAAAAGACCGTGTCCACGGGACAGGATACACATCAGCATCTCGTCCACGACGTTGTCCTGACCAATAATCACCTTGGACAGTTCATCTTTCATTTTGCCATAGTGGACGCGCAACTGGTCCACAGCCACCTTGTCGTCATCGGACAGTCCGGATCCGGTCTCAGCTGCGTGAGCGGAGGAGCCACCACCCGGGGCGTCGGCGTCTAGAAGAATATGATTTTGCATAAAA
>DPAW01000244.1 GCA_003517285.1 Verrucomicrobiales bacterium | reverse complement strand
GACCACAAGAGGCTGCCATCCTTCAACGAACGGCCCTGCATCTCGCGGGCGGCTCCAAGGATGATTTGTTTTTGGCCGGCTACGGTGGCGGTGAAAGGAGACATGTAAGCCTGGTTTTCGGCTTCAGCTTCCCAAAGAATTTCGCCGGACAATTTGTTGAGGGCCACCAAGGTGGACTTGCCGCGGGCGCGTACGCCGGTGGTGATGATCAGGGCGTCGCCTTCCACCCAAGGCGAGGCGCAGGTGCCGAACATCAGGTTGCGGGTTTCAAAGCGTTCATGGATGTTTAGATGCCAAAGCAGTTTGCCGGTATCGGCATCGAGACAATGGAGCTGTCCTTCGGCGCCGAGAGTGAAGAGGCGGCCGTCATCATAGGTTGGGCCGGTGCGCGGGCCTACGCCGCCCATGTGATAGGAGTCATCAAATTCGCCCTCGTATTGATGTCGCCAGAGTCCACGGCCGTCGGTGAGGTTGTAGCAGGTGACCACCTCGCCGCGATCCCATTGCTCTAGCGTGAAGAGCCGGCCCTTGGCTATGGTGATACTGGCGTGGCCGCCGCCGACCACGGTTTTCCAAATTTGCTTGGGCGGTGCATTGTCCCAGTCCATGCGAATGGCCGGGCCGGAGTACACCCCATCGCGTTGGGCACCGCGATAGCCGGGCCAGAACGCCGGGTCGCTCTCGTTGGGTTTGCGGTCCGAATATGCCCAGTTGGCATCGGAAGGCGCGGCCTGTATCCAGCGAAGTCCGCCGGGGGCACCACGCCCATCCCAGTCCAGCCGCACCCAGCCCGCAGCCCAGAGAATCCCCAGACCAACCAGCAACTGGACAAGGGTGAGGACCAGTAAAATGATTTTTTTACCGATCGAATCGGCAATGGTAAAAAGGCCGTAGATCGGGCATAGGTAACTGATCAAACGCGCCGAGGGGGAACTGGGTTGGTCGTCACTCACGGGGCGGAGTGTATCGGGCTGGCGGTAGAGGGCAACTTTTGGTTTAATAAGGCGTGTGCTTGGGGCGGCATGGCAAAGCCGCTCCTCACCGCAGTCTGGCGAGATTTGGAGCTGTTGAAATGGCGAGTGTATCTGGGGTTACCCAACAATCTCCTTCACCACGCGGGCGGGGCGGCCGTTGGTAAGTTTTTGGGATTGGCCGCCGTGATGGAAGGTCAGTTGTTCGTGGTCGAGGCCGAATTGGTGGAGGAGGGTGGCCTGATAATCATTGGCGGTGACCTTGTTGACAGCGGCGCGGTGGCCGACTTCGTCGGTTTCGCCGTAGATGGTGCCGGGCTTGAAGCCGCCGCCGGCTAGCCAAGTGGTGAAGCCTTGGCCGTTGTGGTCGCGGCCGGGTTTGCTTCGGGATTGCACAACTGGCAACCGGCCAATCTCGCCGCCCCAATGTACAACGGTGCTGTCGAGCAGGCCGCGTTGTTTTAAATCGGTGACGAGCGCAGCGGCGGGTTGGTCGGTGCGGCGGCAAATGGAAGGCAGGCCAGCGTGAATGTTTTCGTGGTTATCCCACGGCTGGCCGTTGAGGAAGAGCTGCACAAAGCGCACACCGCGTTCGACAAGCCGCCGTGCGATGAGGCAGCGGCTTCCATATTCCTTGGTTTCGTTTTGATCGATGCCGTAAAGCTTCTTGGTGGCGTCGCTTTCGTCGCTGATGTCGAGTGCTTCCTTGGCGGCAGTTTGCATTCGGGCGGCTAGCTCAAAGCTGGCGATGCGCGACTCGAGGGCGTCCTCGGTGGGCAACGCGCCGGATTGGTCGGAATTGAGGTCGCTGAGGAATTGTAGGAAATTTTCCTGCGGCGCACCGAGTAGATGCGCGGGGGCGTTGAGGTTGAAGATGCGCGGTTCCTTGGCGCGCAGGACGGTGCCCTGATAGAGGCTGGGCAGCCAGCCGTTGCTCCAGTTGTGATTGCCATCGACCGGTTTGCCGCCCGGATCCTTGAGCACCATGTAGGCGGGCAGCTCGTCGTTTTCACTGCCAAGACCGTAGGTGAGCCACGCGCCGAGGCTGGGCCGTCCGATGACGCCCGGGATGCCGGCGTTGATGTAGCGGATGGAAACCTCGTGGCCGTTGTGGCCGGTATGCATGCTTCGGATCATGCAAAGATCGTCAGCAATCTTTGCGGTGTGGGGCAGGAGTTCGCTGAAATCCATCCCGCATTGGCCGTGTTTCTTGAATTGCCACGGGCTGCCGAGAAGTTTGCGGCTGGCCTCGTTGGCGAAGCTGTAATGGACATTGCCGCTATAGTCCATGCCGTCACAGCGCTGCAGCTCGGGCTTGGGATCAGTGAGGTCCATGTGGCTCGGGCCGCCGTGCATGAACAGGGAAATCATTGCCTTGGCTCGGGGCGTAAAGTGCGGCTGCTTGGGCTTCAGATCAAACCGCCACTGGGCGCGCGGAATATCCTTGGGCGTGCCGAGCAGTTTTTCTCGTTGCAACAGCCACGCCAAAGCAAGACTGCCGATGCCCATGGTGTTGCGGGTGAGAAATTGTCGGCGGTTGAAAAAGTCGTTCATACCAAAAGCTCTTTCACCACGCGCGCTTTTTGGCCGTCGGTGAGGGATTGTTCCTGGCCGGCGCGTTTGTAGGTTAGCTGCTCGTGGTCGATGCCGAATTGGCGCAGTAGGGTGGCGTGGTAATCGTAGTGGTTGACGATGTCCGACACGGCTCGGTGACCCCATTCATCAGTGGCACCATGGATGTGGCCTCTCTTGAAGCCGCCGCCGGCGAGCCACATGGAAAAGCCGTAGGTGTTGTGGTCACGCCCTGGACTCTTTTCGTTTTGCACGACGGGTAGTCGGCCCATCTCGCCGCCCCAATGGACGACCGTGCTGTCGAGCAGGCCGCGGCCCTTGAGATCCTTAATGAGGCCGGCAATAGGTCGGTCGATTTTTTTGCAGGACGCTGGCAGGGCGTTGGTGATATTGCCGTGATGATCCCAGTACTGGTTCTTGGTAAACACTTGGATGAACCGCACTCCGCGCTCCACCAGCCGTCGCGCGATGAGACAGCGCGTACCAAAATCCTTAGTGGCGGGATCATCAATGCCGTACATCTTCTTAGTGGCGTCGCTTTCGCCAGAGATATCCATCACGTCGGTGGCAGCAGTCTGCATGCGCGCGGCTAGTTCGAAGCTGGCGATGCGAGCCTCGAGATCTAGTTCACCGGGGCTGGGGTTGCCGCTATTGAGTTGGCTCAGAAATTCCAAAAAGTTTTCCTGCGGCTTCCCCTGTAATTCGGCAGGTGGATTGAGATTGAGGACACGCGGTTCGCGCGCACGGACAACGGTGCCTTGATAAAGGCTGGGCAGAAAACCGGGTGACCAGTTGAGCACGCCTTCGACAGGAATGTTCGCTGGATCACGCAACACCATGTAGGCAGGCAGGTTTTGGTTTTCCGTGCCGAGGCCGTAGGTGAGCCAGCTGCCCAGAGCCGGCCGGCCCTTGACGGTGCGGCCGCTGTTCATCGCGTGGATGGACTGGCCGTGATTGTTCACACCGGTGTGCATGCTGCGGATGAGGCACAGCTCATCAGCCATCTCGCCAAAGCCGGGTACGAGCTCGCTGAAGTCCATGCCGCATTGGCCGTGCTTTTTGAACTTCCATTTGCTGGCCAGCACTTTGCTGCTGGCTTGCGCAGCGTTGTCGTACTTGATCTTCTCCGGAAAATCGCGTCCGGCCCATTCGTCGAGCTGGGGTTTGGGATCGCAAATGTCCATCTGGCTCGGGCCGCCCTGCATGAAGCAGGATATCATCGCCTTGGCACGTGGGGCGTGATGCGGCTGCTTGGGCAACAACGTGTGTGCGGTGGCCTCAAGATTTGGCTTCACCGGTTTGGCCAGCAGACCCTCGCGCTGCAACAGCCACGCCAACGCCACACCGCCAATTCCCATCGCGTTCTGCGCCAGGAAATGGCGGCGGCTGGAAAGCAGCTGGGCGTTATTCGACATAAACAAAATTGTTCGCACTCATCAGCGCCTGGCAGTAGTTGGCTAGGGCAGTGAGTTCAGGGGTCTTGTCTTTGCGCTCCTTGAACAGGGTAGTTTGGCGATGGACGAACTCGCGCGACTTGGAAAGCTGCTCGGGCGAGGCGGCCCGGCCGAAGGCGTGGTGCCAGCCAGTGTTGAGCTGGGCATCGAGATCGTCCTTGGCAGCGGCCTGCAAACGCTCGGCCATGGCGCGGCTTTGGCTGATGACGAAGGCGTTGTTCATGAAGATCAACGCCTGCGGGGCAACGGTGGAAACGGGGCGCTTGGCGCAGTTGGGTTCCATGGTGGGTGCGTCGAAGGCCTCGAGGAACGAGAGCTTGCGTGAGCGCCGCACCTGCACGTAAAGGCTGCGGCGATGTTGCGCGCCCGCAAGATCGACCTCCTTGCCGGGCTTGCGCTCACCATCGAGGTTTTCCTTGCCGATCACAAACTGGCCGACTTCATCCTCCATTACTGGTACGGGCTTGCCGCCCAAGCGCAGACTGATCTGGCCGCTGAGTGCGAGCATGGCGTCCCGAATGGTCTCGGCTTCCATGCGGCGGACATTCATGCGGCCGAGGAGACGGTTGTCCGGATCCAGTGCATCCTGTTTGGCGTTCCGTTGGGAGACTTGTTGATAGGCTTGGCTGGTCATGATGAGTTTGTGCAGCCGCTTGAGGCGCCAGCCGTTTTTCATAAAGTCAGCGGCCAGCCAGTCGAGTAATTCGGGATGACTGGGTAGCTCGCCCAATCGGCCAAAGTCGCCGGGTGTATCCACCAAACCGCGGCCGAAATGATGCAGCCAAAAGCGGTTGACCAACACGCGTGCGGTAAGCGGGTGTTGGCCGCTCGTGAGATGTTGGGCAAAGGCTGTGCGGCGGCCGGTGGAGGGCAGGGCGGGATCGTTCTCAGCGATGACCGGCGCGGACACGACGGTGAGCCCGGCAGGTTTTACGGCGTCCTTGGGTTGATCGTGGTTGCCGCGGAAGAACACGTGCGTAGTCGGCGGTGTGCTGGCCGGCTCAGTGAGCGCGCGGATGAAG
>DPAW01000005.1:6074-6458 GCA_003517285.1 Verrucomicrobiales bacterium | reverse complement strand
CCGGCTAAAACGGAATTCTCCATCAGGCGCACATCCAGTTGGGCATCCTCCCAGAAAGCTGCTTCTTCGGCTTCCCCGGCGAACTCCGGCACTTGTTCCCACGATTTGACGGTCATCCCGCTCCTCCTTGGGTCAGGGTTTTTTCCTGTTGTCGTTCGTAAAAAAAATCTTCCTCAACCACAAATGGCCGAGCGCTAATCACTTTGATCTGTTTCCCATTGGCTCGGTACACCGAAAAGATACCGCTTCCGCCTGCAGTCCGACCCAGATTAAAAAACCGAGCATTAGCCGTAAACTGCGGGGCATCCGGAAAGAGCCTCACAGAAAAGGGGTCCTCAAACGATTCCTCCACTTCCCGTTGATTCAAAGAACAATCGGGCTGAT
>DPAW01000005.1:4587-5745 GCA_003517285.1 Verrucomicrobiales bacterium | reverse complement strand
AGGCCATTTTTCCCAGTCAAAATCCATTTTTGGCTAGTTCGTAATTCATATGACCCTCACAAGTCCCTACAAAGTATTTACACCAGATTTGAGATTTCGCAACCCCATCAGGTCATTTTTTGGCATTTTAACCGAATTTCAGGAGCCCAATTTGTCCATCATTGCGATTAAGGGAAGGAACATTGCGATCACAATACTACCAACGATTACCGCGAGAAACACGATCATCACTGGTTCCAAAAGAGAGGTCAAAGCGCTCACAGCATTGTCGACTTCCTCCTCGTACACATCGGCAACTTTGACAAGCATCTCCGGCAGCGCACCGGTTTCCTCACCAATATCGATCATACTAACCACCATGGGTGGGAATATCCCGGAACCTTCAAGGGGCTTAACAATGGTTTCACCTTCTTTCACAGCGTCATATACCTTTTCAATAGCAATGGTCAGGTGAACGTTACCTGCTGTTTCTTTTACGATATTCAATGCCTGAAGAATGGGCACACCTGAGGAAATCAGCGTGCCCAAAGTTCGACTGAAACGGGCGATCGCTACTTTCTTAACCAACGGCCCCAAGGCGGGCATGATCAGTAAAAATTTATCCCAAACAAAACGACCAAACTTGGTCTTGTTGATTATCAGCTTGAACACTATGAAAAATGCCACTGCGCCGCCAAGTACCGCCAACACGTTATTCTTAATCGCATCAGAAATCGCCAGAACCAATAGTGTAAAGCCCGGCAGCTGCTCCCCCTCCCCCAACATATCTGCAAAGATCGCTTTAAACTTGGGGATCACAAAGGTCATCAATACACCCACAATGATGGTCGCCACGACCATCACCGCCACAGGATAAAACATCGCAGATTTAACTTTGCCCTTAATGGATTCAGCCTTTTCTTGGAACTCCGCCAACCGGTTTAGGGCGATTTCCAGAACACCGCCAATCTCACCAGCTTTCACCATGTTCACATACAGCTTGTCAAAAATCTTGGGGTGTTTTGCGAGCGCCTCGGAAAAAGTAGAACCGCCGCCAATCGTGTCCCCAATATCTTGGATGATCCCCTTGAAATAGGGGTTGGGCATTGATTTCGCCAAAGTGCTCATGCCACGCATTAACGGCAAACCTGCATCAATTAGAACGGCCAATTGGCGGGT
>DPAW01000005.1:0-4198 GCA_003517285.1 Verrucomicrobiales bacterium | reverse complement strand
TCTGGGCCTTTCGTTTTTTGGCTTCTTCCGGCGTGTCTTTGACCTCCGCGACCTGAGTCGGATAGAAGCCCATCTCTTTGATGCGAGAGATGGCTTCATTCTGACTACCTACTTCGAGGGTGCCTTCCTTTTGCTTCCCCTCCTTATCGATCGCGATGTAGCTAAACAGCGGCATGAAAATCAGGTGTATTTCATCACTTCCTCAAATGAGGAAACTCCCTCGAACATAAGCCTTAGCCCATCCATCCGCAAGGATTGCATCCCGGCAGCCACACAGCGGTCCCGCAACTCCAATGCCGGCGTGCGATTGGCAATGAGATCTCGCACCTCATCGTTCATTTGCAGTATCTCATAGATGCCTCGGCGTCCCTTGTAGCCCGAATGCCCGCACGCATCGCAACCGGTGCCATAATAAATATCCCCAAGCACTTCTTCCTCGGTCAACTTGAGCATCTGCTTTTGGTCCGCTGTCATCGGCGTGTTTACTTTGCAGCGTTTGCAAACGGTCTTGCAAAGACGTTGCGCCAACACGCCGTTCACCGAAGAGGAAATCATGAATGGCTCCACCCCCATGTCCAACAGACGCGTGATGGCCTCGGTGGAACTGTTGGTGTGTAGGGTGCTCACCACCAAGTGACCCGTAAGTGCTGCCTCAATACCAATCGAGGCTGTCTCCAGATCCCGCATCTCACCCACAAGAATAATGTCCGGGTCCTGACGCAAAAATGATTTAAGCGCCTTGGCAAAGGTCATCCCCATAGCCTCCACAATGTGGCATTGCACAATGCCTTCCACCGGAAACTCCACTGGATCCTCGGCCGTGAGGATCTTGGTATCGATTGTGTTTAACATGCGCAAACAGGCATACAGCGTGGTGGTCTTCCCGGAACCCGTAGGGCCGGTCACAAGGAACACACCATTCGGCTGCACAACACAGTGGCGAATGCTATCGTCCACTTTTTTAGGAATGGATAAGGCCTCGAGGCTCATCAAATCATCATTAGAAGAGTCCAAAAGACGCAATACAACCGACTCACCAAACTTGGTCGGCAAAGTGCTCATACGAAAGACCAATTCACGCCCTGCAATTCGTTCGGAAATACGCCCGTCCTGCGGGATACGGCGTTCGGCAATATTCAGGCCGGCCATAATTTTCAAACGCGATGAAATTGCCGGAGCCAACTCCTTAGGAGGCGGCGTGAGCATCTTCATAGAGCCATCCACTTTCATGCGAATTTGATAGGTATCTTCAAACGGCTCGAAATGAATATCCGCGGCCTGATCTTTGAGGGCCTGATACAGCACCATATTCACAAACCGAACGATCGGCGCCTCATCGCCTACTTCCTCAAGAATCTCCAATGCCTGAGGTTCTTCGTCCTCGGGCTTGACTTCGGTTTCCTCCTCAAACCCATCAGCTCCGCCCATAGCCTCGATCAATTCATCGTAGCCTTCCGCATCGGTATACTTATCATCGATCAGCTTGGAAATCGCCAAAGAATCCGCCATACGCAACTGCAACGGGCGATTAAGCTGATAGGCCAAGTCATCCAGAGCTGTAGGGTTCAATGGATCGGCCATGCACAGGTGCAATGTTTCCCCATCTAACCCGATCGGCAGACACTGATAATTCTTCGCCACATCCATTGGAATCAGTTCCAACAAATCGGATGTAAACTCAATGGCGGTAATATCAATGACATCCGTTCCTAGGTACTCTGCCACAAGCTCAAGCTGCGAAGCGGTGTCCAATACGCCCTGATCGTGCAACAGCTTGGGAATGGCTGCGCCGGACATGTTATGCTCGCCCTGAATGGCCTCAAGATCCTGAAAATCAGCCAATTGCCTTTCGGCAATTAAATTCAAGAGCGGACTGGTTAGGATACCTTCCATGAGGAATTATTAAATTCTTTAACCGGGTGGGGGTGGTGGCGGAGCTCCAGGGGCGCCGGCAGCAGCAGCATTGGGGTCAGCCCCCATCTCAGCCTGCAAAGCAGCTTGTTCTTCGTCGTATTCCTTCAGGCGCAATAGCATACCATTATAGTCCTGCGACTTGTCCTGACAGTCTTCGCGGCTCACCAAGCCTTCGGCGTATTTATTGAACAGCATATCATCCATCGTCACCATCCCATACTTCTGGCCAGTTTGTTGATCGGAAGGAATCCGGAAAGTTTTGTTATCCCGAATCAATGCCGCAATGGAAGGGGTGTTCACCATGATATCGTGAATCGCACAACGCCCCTTGGGAATGCGTTTCACTAGGATCTGGGAAATCACCGCCTGCAACACCGTGGAAAGCTGAATGCGGATGGTCTCCTGCTGCTGCATAGGAAAGGCGTTCACAATACGATCAACCGTCTTGGCCGCACCGGTGGTGTGCAAGGTGCCGAAAACCAAGTGACCGGTTTCCGCCGCGGACACCGCCATCTCAATGGTCTCCAAGTCACGCAACTCACCCACCAGAATCACTTCAGGATCCTGACGCAACGCACGGCGCAATGCCTCGGCAAAGCTCGGCACATCTTTGTGTACCTCGCGTTGCGTCGTGATGCCCACCTTGTGTGGGTGATAAAACTCAATCGGATCCTCAATGGTAATAATGTGCGCGTGGTCCTGTGTCTCATTGATGATGTTGATCATCGACGCGAGTGTGGTGGACTTACCGGAACCGGTGGGGCCTGTTACCAAAATCATCCCGCGAGGCGTGCTCAAGAGGCGATCCACGAGGCCGGGATCCAATCCAATGACATCGAGCGGCAGTAATTCATTTGGAATCTGCCGCAACACCAACGCCATGTTACCGCGCTCCTTGAAAGCCGAGACCCGAAAGCGCGCCTTCGTGCCAAAGGCGAACCCGAAGTCCGCACCGCCTTGGGTTCGGATATTTTGCACCTCATCGTCATTGGCAATCGCCTTTACGAGATACTCCACATCCTCCTGCTCGCAGGGCGGACCTTCGACACGCTTGAGCGTCCCACCATCCCGGTAGCAAGGTGGAATCCCTACGCGCACATGCAAATCCGCTGCGCCTGAATCCACCATCAGGTTCAACAGGTCGGGCATCCGATATACTGGCTCTTTTTCAGGCATGATTTTTTAATGTTCGTCACTCGCGGTTACCCGCATCACCTCGGCCACGGAGGTCATTCCGGACGTGACCTTTTTCACTCCATCATGACGCAACGTACGCATAAGTCCATTTTCCACCGCGTAATCGCGGAATTCGTTGATAGGCCTTTCCTCAATTATCATCCGGGCAAGTTGATCTTCCATCTCCAAAACTTCAAAGAGCCCCATTCGCCCTTTATACCCGGTATCATCACAGGCCTTGCAACCGGTTCCAAGCATAGGCCGCATATCCTTCATTTCATCTTCAGTCAATTGCAGCGCGCTAATCTCATCTTGATGCAGTTCATGCGGCTGCACACAGTTTTTGCAAAAACGCCGCACCAATCGTTGCGCCAATACACACCGGCAGGCCGCCGCCACAAGGAAAGGCTTCACGCCCATATCAATCATCCGCGTCATCGCGCCGGGCGCGTCGTTAGTGTGCAATGTGGAAAACACGAAGTGACCTGTCAGGGATGCGTTGACCGCAATATTCCCTGTCTCGCTATCCCGAATCTCCCCCACCATGATGATGTTCGGTGCCTGACGCAGCATGGCTCGTAGTGCCGCGGCAAATGTCATACCGGCCTGATTGTTGACCTGCACCTGATTAATGCCAGACAACACATACTCAACCGGATCCTCGACCGTGATAATCTTTTTATTCGGCGTGTTCAGGAGGTTCAAACAGGAATACAGCGTCGTCGTTTTACCCGATCCGGTAGGCCCTGTAACCAACATGATGCCATCGGGCATTTGGGCATTGCGTTCGAACACTTCCTGGTCCTCCCGCATGAATCCCAGCTGATCCAAGCCGAGGTTTAGTCCGCCCTTATCCAAAACACGGAGCACCATACTTTCGCCATAAAGCGTCGGCAGACAGTTCACACGAAAATCAATTTCCCGTTCGTCAATTACCTGTTTGTAACGGCCATCCTGCGGCACTCGCTTTTCGGCAATGGACATACCCGACTCAATTTTCAAACGCGAAACAATCGGCCCGGTCAACCGGTGCGGCACGGATTGGTGCTCGCGCAGCACGCCATCAATGCGGTACCGAATTCGCAGACGGTTTTCGAACGGCTCAATG
>DPAW01000339.1 GCA_003517285.1 Verrucomicrobiales bacterium | reverse complement strand
CGAGCAAAAAGGAATTGATGTCTTATCTGAAGCACTGGGTGATATATTGTGCGAAAAGGAAATTCAGTTTGTCGGATTGGGTTCAGGGGATGATCAACTAGCTGAACAATTACATTCTTTGCGGGAACGGTTTCCGGAACAAGTCGGATTCGAAAATGGATATAGTAACGCGTTGGCGCATCAAATCGAAGCCGGCGCTGACTATTTTGTCATGCCGTCAAGATTTGAACCATGCGGATTAAATCAAATGTATAGTTTACGATACGGAACCATTCCCATCGTTAATGGGGTGGGTGGGTTGGTTGATACAGTAAGAGATGTTGGTGACCAACAGGCTACAGGATTAGTTTTGAATCGGCTTTCTGTTCAGGCACTTTCTGCAGCATTTAAAAACGTTTGTGATATTCATGGCTCAGTTCAGTCCTTTGAAATATTGAAGAGAGGAATGAGGGCTGAATACGGATGGGGAAATTCATCCAACCAATATCTCAAATGCTACCAGTAGCACCAATTAATCCCAATATACGCCAACTAACTAAAATACATATAACATATATTGTGCGAATAAATGTAGGCCGGGTGGTGGTTGGTGAAATTCGTTAGCGGTGGCTCCAGCCGAATCTTGGCGACAGTGGCGGCCAGTAGACAAAGGATGAATGGCCAATAACGTTTTCCTGTGGGAGTTCTCCCCATTCCCGTGAATCACGGCTGTTGACGGTATTGTCGCCGAACATCAGGTAATGTCCCGGATTAACACTTATTTGATTGCCGTAGTTCAAGCGGCCGATTGGGGTATGTCCTGAGTAGATGGAATCTTGTGGTAATTGTTCGGCCTCGAATATGTGTTGATCGCCATTTTTAACGATTACTTTTCGGTGGCTGTAAAGTTTGGAGAAACCTTCGTAGGTGCTATCAATACGCCGAATCTGATCGTCCCCAAATAATCCTTTGTTGCGGACATTCAATTGACGATCATGGCCTAGCGTTACAGTGTCGCCACCAACACAGACTAGCCTT
Organism: Verrucomicrobiales bacterium; assembly: GCA_003517285.1. GTDB lineage: Bacteria > Verrucomicrobiota > Verrucomicrobiia > Limisphaerales > UBA1100 > UBA1100. The sequence continues at coordinate 2,828 of DPAW01000339.1, read as the reverse complement.
TTAATGTAAAAAGTCTCAGCGATTGGGGCTGATGCGCTTCGGGATGGAATGCTGTCCTGGCTGATGGTGAAGATGGCGATGTCCCCACGCTTCGGCTTTCTGAAATTGTATGTCATCCGGTTAACGAATAGATGGTCGCCGGTTTTCACGCGGAGGTTGAAAACATACTCACCTTTTTTTGAGGTGGTATTGCGGATATAAGGACTTGTGTGACTGAGAAATGGTTCGCCGGCGCGGACGGGTGGGAACCAAATATTTTTTGTGATTTGCTTTCCTTGCGAATCGATGAATTCAAAAGTTTGTTTTGAAATTAAAGGAAACACTTGTTTCGGTGGGTGAATCATTCGCAATGTCCAATCACCTTCCGCCTTGAGGCTGTGGTAGGAATAACCTCTTAATTTATCTATCAATTTACTGCCCCAGCTTGGTGGGGCAATGGGCTTAATGTTAAATGGTTGGCGTGGAATGGGTTCGCCGGTGTTGATTTTGACTTCGTGTGGTGAAATAACTTTTTGAATCCGCGCATCGTTTTGGCCGGTGTTAAATTGAATGATGCGCCCCTGATCGTCGGGTTCGAAAAAATTACCGTCAGTCACAAAGATCCCCTGCTCTGCCTGTCCCTGCAACGTGTCGGAGGTTTTTTTGTTCAAATCCGAGGCGGTGATGCCGTAGAGCGTGGGTTGCATGGAGCCCGTTGGGATTTTGAATGGCTGAAAGAAAAACGTCCGGAAAGCGAGCACCAGAGTGGCTACGAGGAGAAATGTCTCCACCAGATCGCGGCCGGCCGAATCGGGCAGATGTAAGGTCTCGCTAGCGGTTTTAAATACATTCTCTCTCGCTTCCTTGAGCGCAGTCGCGTCCTTTGTGCGAATGATCCTTCCCTTGAATTCTGTCTGTAATTGATCGAGAGATTCCTGAAGTGCCTCGTTGGCCTTGGGCTTCAGGAGATCGCGTTGGGCCAGCAGATGTTTGTTGATTTGCTTGTGCTCCTCCCGCGCTTGTAGAACACGTGTGTTCGGGATGGGAAGCGGAATGATATCCCAGAGATAGGAGACGTAAAAATCGTCTGTGATGGACCATTCTTTGTTCATGCCTTGAGCACCTTGATGAAGGCGTCCTGCGGGATGTTAACCGAGCCGATTGATTTCATCCGTTTCTTGCCTTCCTTTTGTTTCTCCAACAGCTTGCGCTTACGGGAAATATCGCCGCCATAACACTTGGCCGTCACGTCTTTTCGTACGGCGCCGACGGTTTCACGGGCGACAATGCGGCCGCCAATAGCGGCCTGGATGGCGACTTTGAATTGCTGGCGCGGGATCACCTCTTTCAACTTGGCGGCCAGCGCCCTGCCCCGTTGCTCGGCTTTGTCGAAATGAACAATGCAGGAAAAGGCGTCAACCGGATCGCCGTTCACGAGCATGTCGAGCTTCACCATCTTGGATTGCTGATAGCCGGCCGGATCGTAATCCATGCTTCCAAAACCGCGGGTCAGGCTTTTGATACGGTCGTGGAAATCCACGAGAATTTCGTTCATGGGCACTGTGCCCTGAAGCATTACACGGGTGCCGTCCAAAGATTCGGTGTGCTCGACTACGCCGCGTTTTTCGGAAACTAGATTCATCATGTCACCAATGTTTTCGTTTGGACACATGATGTGAGCGCGGACGATTGGTTCCTCGATCCAGTCGATGATTGATGGATCCGGCATGTGCACGGGATTGTCCACCTCTAGTTCCGTGCCGTCTGTCTGGATCACGCGATAGATGACATTCGGATATGTGGCGATGATATCCATGTCGTACTCGCGTCGGAGCCGTTCCTGGATAATCTCCAAATGAAGCAGGCCCAGGAATCCGCAGCGAAAACCAAAGCCCAGCGCGATTGAGCTTTCCTGTTGGTAAACAAACGCCGGATCGTTGAGCTGGAGTTTGGCGAGGTTGTTTTTCAGGTGCTCATAATCAGCTGAGTTGATCGGGTATATGCCGCTGTAGACCATTGGGCGCACTTCCTGAAAGCCGTCCAGCGGATCGGCGGCATTGCGTGTCTCCAGTAACGTGTCACCCATCTTCACATCGCGCGGCACGCGGATGTTTCCCGTGACGTAGCCGGTTTCGCCCGGGCCCAATTTTTCACGGGAATACGGCTTGGGGTTGAAGCTGCCCACCTCTTTCAATTCGATGGTCTTTTTGGAATGATGTAGGCGAACCTGCATACCCGGTTTTAATTCACCATCAAACACTCGCACATGAATGACCACTCCTTTGTAAGGGTCGTAAACCGAGTCATAGCCCAAGGCTTGCAGCTTGCCCTCGGCCGTCGGCTTGGGTGGTGGCACGCGTTGCACAATGGCCTCCAAAATATCCTCAATGCCGATGCCTTCTTTGGCGCTGCAAGGGAGGGCTTCTTCGCCGGGAATGGCGAGGATCTCCTCGATTTGTGAAATGGCTGCATTCACATCGGCGTGCGGCAGGTCGATCTTGTTGATCACGGGCAGGATTTCCAAACCCTGCTTCAGTGCGAGATGTACGTTGGCGACGGTTTGTGCCTCCACGCCCTGCGCGGCATCAATAATCAGGAGCGCCCCTTCGCAAGCGCTGAGGCTGCGGGAAACTTCATACGAAAAATCAACGTGACCGGGTGTGTCGATTAGGTTCAGCTCGTAAGTTTCCCCGTCACGCGCAGTGTAGTACATGGTCACCGGGTGCGACTTGATGGTGATGCCCCGCTCGCGCTCCAGATCCATCGAGTCGAGAAGCTGATCCTCCATCTCGCGCTGGCTGACGGTGTTGGTGCCCTGCAACAGTCGATCACTCAACGTGGTCTTGCCA
>DPAW01000066.1:517-4159 GCA_003517285.1 Verrucomicrobiales bacterium | reverse complement strand
ATGACCGCCGGCGATGTGTTGGAGTTGAGGCACGCGACGGCAGGGCTGAGGACGTACGTCGCCGCCGCGGGCGGCTTCGAGGCGCCGGTTTACTTTGGCAGCACGGCGGTGGTGCGGCGTGAAGGATTGGGCAATCCGTTGCACGCCGGTCAGGAGCTTGTTTGTGGGGTGCCGACGGATACGGATTGGGCGTTGCCGATGGATCAAATTCCCCGGTGTGAGGCGACGGTGACGTTGCGGGTGGTGGAAGGCTATCAGGCGGCGGAGTTTTCGGCCGAATCACGTGGACTATTCTATGGAAGCGCGTATCAGGTCTCGCCGCGATCCGATCGGATGGGATATCGGCTAGAAGGTAACGCGGTGGAGGCGCCGCCGGGCGAACGGCTCTCCGAGGGCATCGCGTACGGTGCGGTGCAAGTGCCGCCGGATGGGCAACCGATTGTGTTGTTGAACGACCGGCAAACGATCGGGGGCTATCCGAAGCTGGGCACAGTGTTGTCCCTTGATTGCTGGAAACTGGCGCAGTGCGTGCCAGGGGCGAAGGTATGCTTTGAAGTCATCTCGCTCGAGGCCGCGCAGGCGGCGGTGGAGGAATCCGCAGCGGCGCGCGAAGCGACGGCATTGAAGCGCAGCGCGTGATCAGGCGCGAGCGTCGAGCGTTTCCCACTGATCGTAGGTTTCGAGCAATTCGTTTTCCAGAGCCTCAAGACGCGCGGTGACTGCGGTCGTCTCTTCGTGCGGGCGCTTGAAAAAATCCGGATCGCTGATTTGCTGTTGCAGCGTTTCTTGCTCCGCCTCCAGTTCAGCAATTCGGCCAGGCAATGATTCGAGCAGGCGGTTTTCTTTGAAGGACAATTTCTTAGGTTTGTCGGGATCGGCCGCCGGTTTGGGCTTGGGTTGACGCGTTGGCTTGGCGGTGTTGGGCGCGGGCTGGCGTTGGGCGAGGTAATCGTCGTAGCCGCCGGTGTATTCCTTCACGAACCCGTTACCTTCAAACACTAGGGTGCTTTGCACGACGTTGTTGAGAAAAGCGCGATCGTGGCTGACTAGCAACAGCGTGCCGTTGAAGGCACCGATGACCTCTTCGAGCAGCTCGAGAGTTTCCGCATCGAGATCATTGGTGGGTTCATCCATCACGATCAGATTGGCCGGTTGCTGGAAAAGCTTGGCGAGCAAGAGGCGGTTTTTTTCGCCGCCGGATAACGTGCTCGCTGGCTTGCGGGCTTGATCGGGCGTGAAAAGAAAGTCCTGCAGGTAACTATACACATTACGGCTGCGACCGTTGACGATAACTGTTTTGCGGTCGTCGGCGACATTCTCAAGAATGCTTAACCGATCATCAACCTGCTCGCGCAACTGATCGAAATACACGATCTCCAGCTTTGTGCCACGGCGGATTTTGCCGTCCGTGGGCTGCAGTTCGCCGAGCAGGAGCTTGATGAGCGTGGTCTTTCCAGCGCCGTTGGGGCCGATGATACCAACCTTGTCTCCGGCGGTGATGAGCGTGGAAAGATCCCGGACCAATGGCGGACCGTCGTAAGCAAATGTGAGCTCCCGTGTTTCGACCACCAGCTGGCCGGAGCGATCGGCCTCGGCGGCCTGCATTTGCACAGTGCCCTGGCGCTCGCGGCGTTGGCTGCGTTCGGCGCGCATTTTCTTGAGCGCCCGCACACGGCCTTCATTGCGCGTGCGCCGCGCCTGAATGCCCTTGCGGATCCACACCTCTTCCTGCGCGAGTTTCTTGTCGAACTGCGCGTTCTGCTTTTCTTCGGCCTCCAGCGCGGCTTGTTTGCGCTCTAGAAAGGTCTGGTAATCGCACGTCCAATCAAATAGATGGCCGCGATCAATTTCCAGAATGCGGGTGGCAATTGCCTGTAGAAAAGCGCGATCGTGGGTGACGAACAGCAGCGTGCCGGGGTACGCCTTTAGAAATCCCTCGAGCCAGGTAATAGAATCGATATCCAGATGGTTGGTGGGCTCATCCAGTAACAGGACATCCGGCCGATCGACAATGGCCTGCGCCAGCAGCACCCGGCGTTTCATACCGGAGGAAAGGCTGTTGAATTCCGCCCCGCCATCGAGCTGCATCTGGGCGAGCACGCGTTGGACGGCCTTGTCCCGGCGCCAGTGTTCTTCCTCGGGAATATCCAACACGCCGGCGACCAGATCATGGATGTTTTGGGCGTTGCCCGTGGGCACTTCCTGTACGAGGCGTTTGATTTGCAGATCTTGCGCGCGATTCATCGCGCCTTGATCGGGAGAAATATCGCCGCCCAACAGCTTGAGCAGGGTGGATTTTCCGCAGCCATTGCGGCCGACCAAGCCGATGTGTTCGCCTGCGTCGAGATTGAGAGTCACCTGATCGAGCAGTGTGTCACCATCCCAGGAATAGGTAACTTCGTTGAGGTGAAGCAGCGACATGAGCCGTTATTCGGCAGAAACTGTAATCGTCTGAAATCGGATTGCCGCCCGCATGGCTTCGCGTACTTCGGGTCGCCACAACTGGCCCATGTGCCCGCCGGTTTCGGAATACACCGTGCGCTCCCCGGGGAAACGTTCGCGGAACCAGGCAAGATCATCGTCAGTGAGCAGGAAGTCATTGCTCGTGAGCACGAGCTTGAGATTGGCTGCGGCAGTGAGGCCGGGTTCGCGAGTGCGGAGATTGCTGGCCTGCGCCAGGGCGTCGCTATCAATGTTGCGTTCGGCCAGTGCCGGTGCGACAATTTTCGAGTAGTAATCTTCCCAGCACAGGGCGTTTACTCGTTGATACGCCTGCACGCTAGGGCGGATCTTCAGGCTGCTCATAATCGTTTGAGTTAACGTCATACGATAACTGAGCCCGATGAGATACGAGGCTTCCTGATCACTAAACGGCAGGTCAGCCGCGTTATCGGGCGTGGAGTTTTGGCTGATCAATAATTTCACCAACGCCGAGTCCTTGACTGCCTCCAAATCAACCGCGGCGGCCGGCGCTCGATACAAACGATCCAGCGCCTTCAAACCGGTGGTGAGATCTAGAGGTGGGTTGATCGCGAGGGCGGCGGAATAGGTGTCAGGCGCGCTGGTGGCGGCTAGGTTGAGCGTGTACCAGCCTCCCATCGAAAAGCCCATCACCGCCGGCGCGCCTTGCGTTTGTTCGCTCAACGATTCGGCCATGGCCGCATGCGCCTGCCTCAGGTAACGCAGGTCGTCATTCAGGTAACCAGGTAAATAATTGGCCGGGGCGGCCTGGATAAATTCCCAGTTGAGATTGTTGCTGAAACACACCACATGATACCCTTCCCGAAATGCCAGTTCAGCCAAGGCCAGCGCGCGGCTTCCGAGTCGGTGTCCGCCCAGCCCGGGGATGACGTAAGCCACCGGTGCTTTACTGTCCTGCTTCCAGACTGAAGCCGGCAATGGCCTGCGAAAGCCCTGCGGTTGCACGGTAATTTCCTCTGCGCGATCATCAAACTCCGGATCGTGCGGGCGGTTGAATACGGTCATTAACGTTTGCGTTTGCGCCGTATTTTCCCCCGCCATGGCTGGCTGCGCGTTGCTCACTTCAATGGCGCGCTTGCGCGAGAAATATAATTTGTTCAAGGCGTACGGATCAAACTCCGTGGCGAGCAGTTGCCGCGTGGATTCCACCTGATCGGTTTT
>DPAW01000066.1:0-151 GCA_003517285.1 Verrucomicrobiales bacterium | reverse complement strand
CACATACGAGGTGGGGTCGAGCAGCACATCCCCCGCCTCGCTGATCAGGTCGCGCTCGGAGGAGGCCCCGAAAATCGGAATGTGCAGATACATTGAAGGTTGCCACCCCCAGCAGCCAAAGGCCTGCCCGATATCTTCGTCCGCGAGATAA
>DPAW01000174.1:6689-8147 GCA_003517285.1 Verrucomicrobiales bacterium | reverse complement strand
ATCACGTCCTTCTCCTCCCACTCAAGCCCATACTTGCGCAAGACGGCACGCACGCCCTCACTCCAGCCACAGGTGGGCTTCAAATAGCAGGTGATTTTCGGTTGTTCCATAGGTGTTTAGTCTAGCCTAAGATGACGAAAATGTAAACCTCGCACTGGATTGATAGCATTATTACAAGCACACTGGGCCCGTGGCACGACTTGTTCTCATTGCCCCGGATAAATTTAAAGGAACCCTGACCGCCCCGGATGCGGCCCGGGCAATCGCAACCGGCTGGCACCAAGCTCGGCCCCATGATGACCTTATTCTCCAACCCATCAGCGACGGCGGCGACGGATTTGGCGCCCTGATGGCCGAGACGTTACACGGAGAAACCATCTCATGCGATGCCGTAAACGCCGCTGGCCAACCGACCACCGCTGCTTACTGGCTGACGCCAGATCATACGGCGATAATCGAGAGCGCCAATGTTATTGGACTCGCCATGCTGGAACCCTCCCAGCGAGCGCCGTTTGAAAATGACTCCACCGGCTTAGGACAAATTATTCTTCACGCAACAGCCAACGGCGCGAAACGCCTGGTCATTGGGATTGGCGGCAGCGCCACCAATGATGGCGGCTTCGGCATGGCTCGCGCCTTGGGTTGGGAATTCCTGGATTCTACGAATAAGCCCATCAACCAATGGGCCGCACTGTACCAACTTCGTTCCATTAAAAACCCCCTGAATTTTTCGCTGCCTCCGGTCACTGTTGCAGTGGATGTCCAAAACCCATTGCTGGGGCCTGACGGCTGCACTCGAGTCTATGGGCCGCAAAAGGGTTTCAACGAAACCGATATATCGCCGGCCGAGGATGCCTTGAAAACCCTCGCTCGAACCTGGGAAAATCAGATGGGTGAAGCCGCAGACCAACTTCCCGGAGCCGGCGCCGCCGGTGGTTTGGGTTTCGGCCTGTATTGTTTCCTCAAGGCCGATCTACAATCCGGCTTCGCGCTATTCGCTCGTACGGTCCGATTGGCAGAGAAATTGACCGAAGCCGATATCGTAATCACCGGCGAAGGCGGTATGGATCGCCAGACCGTCATGGGCAAAGGTGTAGGTGAATTGGCCAAGCTAGCACGTCAACACGATTGTCGTTGTCTGGCTTTCGCTGGAACTGTTGATGATGTAGCCGCTCTCGAAAGTGATTTTGAACAGTGCCGAAGCTTGGCTGAGGTTACCTCCAGTGCTGAATCCCTGATCCAGCCCGCACGTTGGCTGCAGGTATTGGCACAACGCACCGCCAAAAACTTCAGCGAAACTGAACCGAACTAACCACCGCTGGGTCCAAAGTGACTTCACCGAATAAGGAAGTGCGAACGAGCACAGCTTTCGCGTTCCACTCCAAAATCTCGCCAGTGATTCGACCCTCTCCACCAAGTATGATCGACGCTAAATTTTCCTCATCCGGCTGCACCTTC
>DPAW01000174.1:0-6380 GCA_003517285.1 Verrucomicrobiales bacterium | reverse complement strand
CTGCACCTTCGGTGCCGCAAAAACAACTGTAGCCACCTTTTCCAGCGGCACGGGCACTTCCGCAAAGGAAGTTTTCACCATCAACTTACCTTCCGCCATGCTTCCAACCTTACCTTTGAGATTGTTCCCGTTGGAAAAGTGCACATGATCCTCCGTCCCACCGGCCGCTTGTGGCTCCCGTCCATTTGGCAATTGCCCATTCCATTGGCGTAAACGAATCTCGGAAATCCGCATGCGATCAGCCAGCTGCGGGTTGAACCCAAGCGCTCCACCACGACCGGCAAAGCCGCTGGGGTCCCTCCACGTCTTCAAAAGTTTGCCGCTTACCAAGAGGGAAATCTTCGCATTCTTCTGATCGAGTAATACTTTGATCTCAGCCTTTTTGTTCGCGGGCCATTTAACGGACACGGTACCGATGCTCGCGGAATTATAGGTCAACCCATCCGCCGACGTGTTACGATACAAGTGGGCGTAATTCTGGTACAAGCGCAGCTTGTATCCATTCACGGCGTTGTATTCACGAACGCGATCCCCACAAATCACCACATCCATGCCCGGCATGCTTTTCCAGTCCAAATCAAACGATAACTCTGACAGTGCTGGCCATTCAAACTCGCGCCCAATCATGCTACCAACTTGATCCGTAACCAGTGCCCCTTCCTCGAACCGCCAGTGCAGAGCCTCCAATCCGATCTTTAAATCCACAGGCTTTTCCCCGCGCCGCACACGAACCTCGAGCGTATCGCCCACCAAATGTTTTTTAACCGCCTGAATCAGTTGCGTCCGGTCCAAAAACGCTTTGCCGTTCATATGGGTGATTAAGTCGCCAACCTTGAGACCGCCTCGCAAGGCCGGACTATCCGCAATTACTTCCGTGATCACCACGCCTCCCACATCCTCGCCATCATCACCCAAAATCACCCCCATCAAAGCCGCTCCCCAGCCGCGGAGGCTTCTCGGCCCGTGGTAAACTAGTTCCCCTTCCCCGCCCGGAACCAGCCAAGTCAAATGCTGGCGAGGAACCGATAACTTCCCGGCAAACCACGTTTCCATCTGCATCGCATTGGCATTGAGGCCGTTCAAATTGATGGCCAACTCATCGCCATTCCGAAAACGCACACGAGCCGAATGCGCCCGGCGCCCCGGCGCATCGGCGGCACTCAATCGCAACTGCCGCAATCCCTTCGGAGAAATGTAACGCACCCCTTCAAAGGCCGGATGCTGCCATGCCATCCCTTTCCCTTTTTCAACCCCTAAAAACTTCGCCTCAAAACGGCCACCATCGGTCATGGTAAACACGCCCGTGCGCGGCGCCGCCTCCAAGCCGGCAACCAGCAGACCCAATGCTAAAATCGCCTTCACTGCCCTACCCCCTTGTCTTTACACTTGCCCGTGAGGTCAGCACGGCACATCAGGAACCCAATACGCTGTTCAAAGTCCAAAGGCTGGGTTGTTTTCGCTCGCGACCAGGATTGACAGACCAACAGAAACCGGCCCGCTCCCGGCGCATTCCACGAACACCCCACCAAAACCAACGTTAGAAAAATCAAGCGCACAACGTACTGTAACCTCTTCCGCGTGTTTGGCAAAGCCGACTTATTGGGAAGCCAGCGGCACTTTGTTGATCGTCAGATAGAACGTATCCTTGAAAATCTTTCCAGCGCCCGTGTCCAGATTGTAGCGAATTGCCATCGAATGCACGGGTTTCACTTCTTTCATCCGTAGAAACACCGAACGCCCGTCCGGCATCAAGCGCGCTTCCAGAATTTCCACCGCATCTCTCCCGAGTTTTAAGGAATCTTCCACCGACCAGTCTTTGGACCCGTAGGTGCCAGACCACATATAATTCCACTGTTCGGCCGCATAGCTGTCGACATCCTCGGCAATCTTTTTGTCGAGGCGTTGACTGAAAGCCAGCTGAACGCCGGTGGAATGTACCTTAAACCCCACCGGGCGAGGAAACGGCTCACCGGTATAACGCACGCGCTGGAGACAACCATCACGCACAGCCGCCGTCTGCCATCCGCGCAGACCGGACACATATAAATGGCCGTCCTTGGAATTAAACCGCCCGCGACAGGCGCCGGAGAGAAAGCGCCCCGGCAAGGCCACGGCACCACCGTTATCTCCACCATCACTGATCACATGCAACATCGTGCAGCGACCGTACGAGAAGTGGATCAGCCCGCCGCCGAAAGCACCCCACTGATTCTTAGGCACCCACACCTGTCCACCTGCCGAGTTGTCCAGCACCCGTGGAATCCACATGAGGGGCGGATCGTAGGTCGTCGGTTCCGTGGCCCGTTTGTGCATCGGCATGTAGCCGTAAAATCCGCCGGGCTTAATCACATCCAATCGCGTCTCTGGCACCCACGTGCCCTGTTGATCCGCGGCGGTGATGACTCCGCTGGGGCTCACGCCAAGCCCATTCGGATTGCGAAAACCTGTGGCCACCACCGAGAGCCGACTGCCATCGGCCGACACCTTCAACAACACCCCACCGTGCGGCGTGTCCTCAGCGCAGCGAATGAAATACAAATTCCCTTCCGGATCGGACTCCAGACAGGTGGCATACGAATGTCCGCCTCCGCCGATCATTATGTCGTTGTTGAATGTCTCATAAAAATCCGCCTCACCGTCCTGATTACGATCATGCAGCCGCGTGATTTGGTCGCGGCCTAATACATACACCTGATCCTTTATAACCCGCAGTCCCAACGGCTGATACAACCCCGTGGCAAACCGCTGCCACTTCACCGCCTTCAATTCCGCATCAATGCCCGTCACCTTCCAAACATCCCCGTGCGCCATCGCCACATAGCAATCGCCATTGGCCGTAAAATCATGTCCGGCGGTAAACATCAGCGCTTGATGCGGATTCTTGTAGGGCACCGTGATGGTATCGATGGCAAACGGCGTTTTGCGCCGATCCACCACGCCTTGAGTCACAATCGGCGCGCCCCAGCGAAGCCCTCCCGGCTCCAGAGTAATGCCCTGTTTCTCAGCTCCGCCGGCCACCTGTAATTCCTTCAGGTTGATCTTCGCCGTCACATCCGTGAGTTTCATGGTGAACCATTTCCCATTCGCCGACTTCACCATCACCACACGCTCAAACTGCAAGGACCCATCCGTCCCGGCACGAATCCATGGAGCATCGTAAATCTCCGTCTTACCCACTTCATAACGCAACACCGCACGGTCGTCGGCCAGATATATACCCTTGTAACGCACATGCCCCCGAGGCAACGGGCCGTTCTTGGGATTACGAGGATCAGCAAAGGAGCCGGCCTCATTCGCCACACCCGGACTGGCCGGACTGGAAAAAACCATCGTTCCATCCGGCGTCAGGGGATTGATCAACCCATACCGGCGTGGATGCGGTTTCAGGAAACTGCCCGTCCAACCGGCACGCCACACGCAGAGATCGGTATCAAAGACCATCGTGCCCTCGCCCTTCGACCCAACGCGCACGGCGATGCCTTTGTGCGTGCTGCCTTTCGGTGTTGCGATATGCCCGGACACAAACGGGCCAAACTTGGTTTTGGCATAGCGATCATCCATCCAATCCGCATCGGTCTGCCGCGTTGGATCGTTGGCCGGCCCAGTCCCGCGCACGGAATTATCAATCGCGGGTTTGGTTTCTGCCGCTCGAACAGGATCAAGCATGAGCAGATTAAAGACGATCATAAGTGCTGTGATTTTCATGTTAAAAAATTGATCTACCCATAGCTGGGATGGTGAATCCGTACGCAATCTGAGCCATCAAACTAGTTGCCGTTTTGAACTAGCACCTTTACGGCCGAAAATTTTATGCGCTGAGTGTCCCCCAAGCCTCAAACCCCGTCAATCCTCAGGAAATGGGGATAAGTCCAGTTTGGAAGATTCGACACAGTCTGGTCTAGTTTCCTCGCTGATGAGGAAGCCACTGCTTATTTTGGCATTGGCCGGGAAGGTTATCTTCGGAGGAGGTTTACAAGCTCAGGACGCGCCCGCGGTAACACCGTGGAAATTGGAAGCCCTGAGCAAGGAAGGCCAAATCCAGTATGATATGAACTCCGGCAATATGACCGCCACCAACGGCGTGCGTGTCACGTACAAGGCCGGCACACCCGATGAGGCGGAGCTTACCGCAAACGCGGCAACCATTAATCAAAAGGCTGGCAAGGCCGAAGCCAACGGCAAGGTAACACTACGACGCGATGGCACGATCTGGAAGTCTGAACAACTCACCTACAACTTCCGCACCAAAACCATTGAGTCTGCCCGGTTCCGATCTGGCTCATTAGCGGTGTTTATGAAAGGCGAAGCGATGACAGGCGACCAAACGAATGGCCTCTATCGCGCGCACAACACCATTCTTACCACTGACGACACCAAGAACCCGGACTTCTTCATCAAAGCCAAAGAGGTAGAGGTAGTCCCCGGCGAACACGCTATCTTCCGTGGCGCGGTGGTGCACGTGGGTAAGGTGCCAGTATTCTACTTACCTTACTACCGCCGCAGCTTCAAACGCCACCCGTGGAACATCCACTTGGAACCCGGCTTCAAGAGCGAATGGGGCGCCTTCCTGCTGAGTGCCGTTAGGTGGCCTTCCAATGAATATTTGGGCGGTGAGTTCAACCTGGACTATCGCGCCGATCGCGGCTTTGGCCTTGGCCCCACGCTGGAATATAAAACCCCCGAATGGGGCGAAGGCAACCTGAACCTGTACCACGCCTCCGACGACGATCCATTAACCGACTCCCGCGGACTGGCCATCTCGCGTGAACGCAATCTCGCCCAATGGAACCACCGCTACACCAAGGATCAATTCAGTGCCATTGGCGTGCTAGAATATGAATCCGACGAATACATGCGACGCGATTTCTTCGAAGATCGTTACCGGCAAAATGTTCAACCCAACAGTTTCTTGGAAGTCGCCAATCATTGGGACAACTACAACCTCAGTGTGCTAATGCAACCGCGAATCAATGCCTTCTATGAAGGCATCCAGCGCACGCCGGACATTCAATTCACTGGCACGCGACATCAACTGGGCGACACCCCATTCTTTTACGATACCGAATCCAGCGTGGGCTACTTCCAACGCCGCTACGACTACGCCAGCTCCAGTGAAGACTACGGCCTGCTTCGGGCCGACACCTTGCATCAGATTTACATGCCCAAGACCATCGGCGGCTGGCTGAATATCACCCCGCGCGTGGGCGCACGTTTCACGCATTACGGAGAAAGCAACGGCTTGGGCAGCACCAAGCCGAGCAGCGAACGCTACGTGGTCCACACGGGCGTGGAAGTTTCCACCAAGCTCTCAAAAATGATGCCGGAGTTGAACAGCCGCCTGCTGGGCATCGATACCGGCGCACGACACATCATTCAGCCCTCCATCAACTTTGCCTTCATCCCCCGCCCAAATCGCGTACCTGATGAACTGGATAAGTTTGATTACGAAATCACCAGCCCACGCCTATTGCCACTGGAACTGCCCGAGTATAACGCCATCGATAATATCGACAGCCAAAACGTCGTCCGCCTCAGCCTCCGCAACCGTCTTCAAACCAAGCGCAGTGAGGCCGTGGTCGATGTGGTGGATTGGGATGTGTACACCGATTGGCGTATGGATCCAAACAGCAACCAAGCCACTTTCGCTGATCTCTTCTCCGACGCCCAAATCCAGCCGCGCGATTGGATTAGCCTGTACTCTAACCTGCGATATGACGTCGACAACTCCCTATGGCGCGCCTTCAACCAAGGCATCAATCTCCATCCCCAAAACCATCGCTGGAGCCTGACCGCCGGCCAGTATTATTACCTCGCCCATCCAAGCACCAGCACGGCCGACCGCACTGATGTCTACTACAGCGGAGCCGGACTACGCTTGAACGAAAACTGGTCCTTCAGCACCCGCCAATATTTTGATGCCAAAGCCGGTGAATTGACGCAACACGATTACATCCTGCACCGGGACATGCGCAGCTGGACCTTTTTCCTGGATCTTTCTTTCCGGAAAGACACCGGCCGACGCGACAACGAGATGGCCCTTTCCTTAAATTATTCGCTCAAAGCGTTCCCGCGCAAACCCGGATTCGACTAACGATCGTTGGCGAAAAACCGCGCCACCACCGGGCGATGATCTGAGGCCGTACCCCAATCGGCCATAGCCTGAACCCGCGTGCCCGAACGATCCAGCTCACGCGCCATACCCTTACTTGCTAATTGATAATCCAACCGCGAGTACTCATCTTTCGCCCAGTAAAAGTGAGTCCACGCCACACGGCGCGGCCCATAGCTTTGATTGGTCGGATGCGGTGCTTGATCCCCATTGTGCTCCACTGGCCGTAAATCCACCAACCGAGGCGCTCTGCGCCCGATCAAGTCTTTGA
>DPAW01000013.1:10668-11264 GCA_003517285.1 Verrucomicrobiales bacterium | reverse complement strand
ATTCGCGGCCAAGTGCAGAGCCTCGCCCGGGCCAAGGGGATGATTGGCCAGCAACAAACCGGCAATCACCAACGCACCGACCAACAACACCAGACTCTGGATCACATCCGTCCAGATCACCGCCGCAATGCCACCGACCAACGTATAGACCGTCACTGCAATCCCACCAGCAACAATGATCACCGGCACACTCCAACCCGTGAGCGCGCTCAATCCCAGTGAGACGCCGAAAAGGATCGTGCCCACCCGCGCCAGTTGCGTGAGCAAATAACACCCCAAGGCATACGTGCGCGCCCAGGGCCCGAACCGTTTTTCCAAATGATGATAGGCAGAGATCTCTCCCGTGCGCCGGTAAAACGGCACGAACCATTTCACCGCCACCCACGCCGCCAGGGGCAACGAGAGGCTGAACACAAACCCATTCCAGTTTCCGTCATACACCTTGCCCGGCACGCCGATAAAGGTGTTGCTGGACAGATACGTGCCAAAGATCGAGAACCCCACCGCCCAACCGGGCAACGTGCCCCCGGCCGCCATGAAATCGTTCGTCGTCCGATTCCGTCGCGACAGCCAACACCCCAACCCCACCACCGCGG
>DPAW01000013.1:0-10295 GCA_003517285.1 Verrucomicrobiales bacterium | reverse complement strand
GGGGAATTGACGCCGGAGTTGTTCGGCGAGGGTGTGGGTGCGTTTGGGGTTTTTGGCGGCGACATTGTGGTTTTCGTTGGGGTCGACTGCGTGATCGTAGAGTTCGCGGGCCAAGAGCCGGCCGGTTTTCCAATTACGCCATTCGGTGTAGCGGGCGCTGCCAGTGCGCATGGAGTACCCCATGGCCTCAGGTTCCCCTTTGAAATAGGCCGGACGCGGGTGTTGGGTATAGGCGGCGGCCTTGATGTTGGCCTTGGGATTGCGCAGGACGGGGGCGAGGCTTTTGCCTTCGAGATGCTGAGGCTCGGGCAAGTCGGCGAGTTCGGTGAGAGTCGGATAGAGGTCGAGCAATTCAGCAAGGGCGGAGGTGGGTTGGCCGGGATAGTTTTGCTTCGGCGTAGCAATGATCATGGGTACGCTGGCGTCCCACTCGAAGCAGGAGGTCTTGGCCCAGAGCCCGTGTTCGCCAAGGTGAAAGCCGTGGTCGGAGGCAAAGGCGATGATAGTGTTTTCCCGCAGGCCGAGACGGTCGAGTTCGGCAAGCACGCGGCCAATTTGGGCATCCATATAACTGATGGCGGCATAATAACCGTGGCGTAGTTCGCGGCGTTGGGCGGGTGTCGGTTGTTTGCCGCCGAAAGATCGAAGCATTTCGCGGGCATCGTGAAAGGCGATGTCCGGCGCGTTGGTGGGGCGTTGCAGATTGGCGAGCGGCGGCAGCTTTGCAAGATCGTAAAGGTCCCAGTATTTCTTCGGCGCGTTGAACGGCAAATGCGGCTTCCAGAATCCCACGCCGAGGAAGAATGGCTGTTGCTTCTTTTTCAACTGCTCCAATGCATCGATGGCGAGGTCGGCAATGCGGCCGTCAAAGTAGGCACTGTCCGGCACCGCGCGTCGGTCGCACTTGGGGTTGCGGGTGAGGTTGGGCGGCAATTGGCCTGAATCAGGCGATACCGGCTTGTCATCGCCGTGCCGCGCAAAGTGCATCACTTGCGGCACGCTCCAGGACTTTGGGTCTCCCTGAATTTCCTGCCGCCAATTGTGGAAGAGCTTGCCGATTCCCTGTGTGAAGTAGCCGTGGTTTTTGAAATGCTGCGGCAAAGTGGTGACCTTCGGCCGGCGATCGCGCAGATGCGTGGGCAGATCCCAAATACGCAAGGTGTCCGGCCGCAGACCGGTCATCATCGAGGCGCGCGATGGGTTGCAAACCGCCTGCTGGCAATACGCCCGCGTGAAGAGTCGCCCGCGCTTGGCGAGGGCATCGACGTGTGGGCTGATCACGTGTTTCGCCCCCATGCAGCCCAGTTCTGACCGCAGATCGTCGGCCATGATGAAGAGCACGTTGGGGCGTTTTTGCGGGGCCGACCATAAGGTCATCGCACCCCAAACCCACGCCAAAACCAAAACGCTACGCATGCGCCAAACTGTGCCATTGCGCGGGAGTCATAGCAAATCACATTGTTTTTTCGGTGAGTTTCGGTTATAGGAATCCCACGGATATGTCCGGAGGAGGGAACGAGCCAACTGACCTGCAAAAGCGGGTTCATGAAATAATCTTCGAAGCCGATACCCCGGCGGGCAAGCAATTCGATGTGTTATTGATCATTTGTATCCTACTCAGCGTAGGGGCCACGATGATCGAGACTATTCCGGGGATTCACCCTAATCAGCGCGATCTGTTGAACACCTTGGAATGGGCTTTCACGATCGGGTTCACGCTGGAATATTTTGTCCGCCTTTGGTGTGTGAAATCCCCTCGCATGTACGCCACAAGCTTTTGGGGAGTGATCGATCTATTAGCTATTCTGCCCAGTTACCTCGGCCTGGTTTTTCAAGGGGCCGAAGTGATGTTGATGATCCGTTTTGTCCGCGTTTTAAGAGTATTCCGTATTTTAGGGATGAACTCTTATGTTACCGGCCTAAACAAAATTGCTGAAGCCCTGAAGCGTAACTCTAAGAAGATCAGTGTTTTTCTCACAGCAATCCTAATTCTCGTAACTATTTTTGGCTCCCTCATGTTTGTAATCGAGGGACAGCCGGTGAAAGTAAAGGATCGGCAAGAGCTTAAAGTGGATGATCGTATCTGGATTGGGAAATACCCTGATTCAAAAGATGCCCGTGTCACGACAGCAAGTGAGGTCGAAGTAATGGTAACGTTAAGTGGCGAGAGCGAAGCGAACCGGCTCGCCGACGATGAAGAGGTTTATCGACCATTTAATGAGCAGTTTGACAGCATCCCAAAAGGCGTTTACTGGGCCATCGTCACATTAACCACTGTAGGGTACGGCGACATTTCGCCAATCACACCGCAAGGGCAATTCATTGCCGCCATGGTAATGATTTTAGGTTATAGTATTTTGGGCGTGGCTATTGGTGGAATTGTATCAACAGAGATGTCTGGAGCCGGCTCACAGACGGATCCCTTCGAAATTAAATGCCTTGAGTGTGATGCCAAAGGTCATGCCTACGGAGCACGGCGATGCTATGTTTGTGGGGCGGAACTACCTATTCCCGGTGGGGGGCAACGCGATATTAATACTGCTCGGAGTTGCATTAACTGCGGTGCAGAAGGCCATCGGCTTGAAGCACAATTCTGTCACAACTGCGGCGAACCACTTGATGCTGCCGGTGTGGATGCCTACAAGGAGCTCTTCAGTATGGATTTGGACTCGGACGTTGATAAAAAGGACGACAAAGATTCCTAGCGTCCCTCCGGCGTGTGCGGATTCCGTCCGTAGTATAAGAACCCGTCTTCAGCTCCTACTAATAGATCCGGCCTGTTGTCACCGTTCCAATCCACTACGGTAGGGCTGGTGGTGTGGCTAGAAATATTGCGTTCGAAGAGTGTTCCTTTATTAACGAGTCGAGTCATACCTTCACGGGATCCAACATTTTTCCAGAGTTCGGCGTTAGGACTATTGGCGAGTACGTCTAAGGCCCCGTCACCATCCCAATCCACCACACAAAGCTTACGACGTCCACTTCCACCAGCGGTTCGGGTGTTGAGGCGCACGTAACCGGATTTTTGGGTTTCAAAAATGCGGCGAGGCGGGGCGAGCACCTCTCGGCCATTGCGTCGTTCACGGCGGAAATATGCGAGGTATCCTTCGTGATCGAGCATGATCAGATCGTTCAAATCATCCCCGTTCCAGTCCACCACCACCGGCGTAGTGCGCCATTGGGTAAGCAGACCCTTCCCTTCCGGCTTCATCCAGCCCCAGTTCAAGCTGGGTTGGGGTTCAAGCCATTCCACTACCACTGGCTGGGCGCCAGCAAGCTTGGGCGCGCGTCGCGTGCCGATGTTGCGATACCACACGACCTTGCCGAGGATAGAATTGACGATCAAATCCGGCAGCCCATCGTGATCCCAATCAGCCACCGTCTGCGTGGTGTAGCCCCACTTGCGTTCGCACGGGCCCTGAATAGAGCCGTTCGGGCCGGCCATGATGCGAAGCGTCTGACTGCCGGCTTCCAGCAACTGCGGCGCGGCCCACCGTGGCCGTTCAACTTTTGGCCCGCTGAGATTTTCGATGAACGCAATGTGGCCGGCGGTGTTGCCGCAGATGATGTCCTCATCACCGTCTCCATCCCAATCAAACCCCACCGGCGTAGACAACGCGCCGAACTTCACCTCGTCGGCTTCCTGTTGAAAATAAACTGGCGGCAAAAACTGCGGCAGTCCATCACGCACCTTGCCGGTATGTTCGACCAGCGCCACGCGGCCGTCTTCATCGCCCACAATGAGGTCGAGGTCGCCATCGCCATCCCAATCCACCGCGCTCGGCAAAATCATTTCCAAATCCATGGTCAACGTTTTGCCCTGATGCGTAAGCTTGCGGGCGGCAGCATATTTCGGCGCCTTACGCGTGCCGGTGTTTTCAAAATACGTGAAGCTGTCCACAAACTCGCCGCACAACAGATCGAGATCGCCGTCCCCATCGAAGTCCGCAAAGTTCGGCGACGGCCGCCCGTACACATCCACCGGCTTGCCAGCCGCCTGCACCTTGGCCGGCTCGGCGTACTTCGGCTCGGCGGTGGTCCCCTCGTTGAGCATCAGATAGAGGTAACCGTGCAACGGGCCGTTAGTCCATTCGCCCTCTGCGTTATAAGCATTGTCCCAGCCGTAATCATCCCAAATGCCCACGGCAGCCAGCAGGTCGAGCGCGCCATCGCCGTTGTAATCCACGTACTTCCATTGGTTCGCGCGAATCTTCCGATGCCGTTCCACGCGATCGACCGGATACACACGCGACTGCTCCTGCAGATCGGCCGACACTTCCTTGCCGGGAATCAAAAAGCGTGGTTTGCCGTCCACCCAACTAACCTGAATGTTCCGCATTGAGCCGCGCAAACGTTTGCCCGCCTTGAACACCGGCGTCTTGCTACCGCCCGGGTTCTCGAAAAACCAAATCCCATTGTACGGCTTGCACGGACTATCGACCACCAAATCAAGATCGCCATCCCCATCCCAATCCACCGGCATCGGCCACGCCCACAGCCCCACGCCAAGATCCACCTTCAACCCGGGATTGTTGTACTTGATCCGCTCCAGATCAGTCGCATGAGTGGACCCCATCAATAAGAAAGCCGCCGCCGCCAGTTTCAAAAAATGCATGCCGCAGTTTGTATGGCGAAAGTATTTTTTCAACCACAGAGGTACAGAAATTATTTCCCCTCTGTGTTCTCTGTGCCTCTGTGATTAAAAAAGGCGAGATAGAACTCGCCCCTCCCGACGCGCTTGCGTTTGGGGGCGCACCAGATACCATCGAGTCATGCGTTGTCTTTGCGTTTGGATTCTTTCGCTTGGCTTTGGCGTGTTGGCCGCCGAAGGGCCGCCGTCCGTGGCGCAGGCGTTGAAGTTGTTCCAGATCGAGAAAGGGGCGCGCATCGAAATTGCCGCGGCCGAGCCGCAGCTACGCGATCCAGTGGCGATGTGTTTTGATGTGAAAGGACGAATGCTGGTGGTCGAAAGCCCGGGGTACCCGTTTCTGCCCGGCGACGGCAAGGAGGTCCCTAAACTTGGCCGGGTTGCGTTGCTGGAGGATGCCGATGGCGACGGGCAGTTCGAAAAGCGCTCCACTTTTGCCGAGGGTTTCACGTTTCCCAATGGCATCCTGCCGTGGAAAGGCGGCGTGTTCGTCACGTGCGCGCCGGATATTTGGTATCTGAAGGACACCAACGGCGATGGGCGTGCGGATGTGCGGCACGTGGTGCTCACTGGTTTTGGCACCAAGAGCAGCAGCGAACAACTTCGCGTTGCCAGCCCCACGCTCGGGCCCGATGGTTGGGTGTACGTCACCAGCGGACTTACCGATGCCAGCGTGACCAGCCCGTTGCATCCGAAGCGCAAGCCGGTCATTTCCAAGCGACAGGACGGGCGGTTTCATCCGGAGACGTTCATCTATGAACCACTCGCTGGTGGCGGCCAATTCGGCCAATGCTTTGATGCCGCCGGCAACCGATTTGTTTCCAGCAACCGCAACCCACTCATGCACGTCGTCGTGGCGCCCGGGCTGCTGCAACGCAATCCGCATTATTCATTCACTGGCACCATCGAGAACGTCATCCCGGTCGCGGCCAAGGTGTATCCGCTCAGTCCGGACACCACGGCGGCGAGCTACATTCCCAGCCTCATCAGTCGCCAACACGCCGGCACCTACACCAGCGCCAGCGGAATCGTCATCCGCGGACACAGTGCGTTCATTTGCGAGCCCGCGCAAAACCTCGTGCAACGCCAGGTGCTCACCGCCACCGGCGCCACCTTTTCCGCCACGCATCCCACCCCGGGCCGCGATTTTCTTGCCACGCCCGACCAATGGTTTCGCCCAGTCCACACCACTGTCGGCCCCGACGGCGCGTTGTACCTGTGCGACATGGTCCGCCAATACATCGATCACCCTCGTTACCTTCCTGAAGCCATCCGCGGTCAACTCCCCTTCAAGGCCGGCACTAACCATGGCCGCATTTGGCGCGTGAAACTGTTCACCCCCACCCCGCCCAAACCCACCGCCGCCCAACAAGCCACCGCCCGCCAAAACCTCGCCATCCGGCAAGGCAAGTTTCCGGAAACCACGGTGAAGGAGTTGCTGAAACAAGCCGAGTCGAGGGACGCAAACGAACGATTTCTGGCGGTGTTGCAATTGGGCAAACAGGAACATTCTCGCAAGGCCAATGTTTTAGCCGCTTCGCTCATGCAAGACCCGCGCGATAAGTGGATGCGCCCCGCCGTTTACAATGCGCTTTCCAAGGCAGGCTCCATGGCCGTTATGGATTTCATCCGGTCACAGCCGAATCGAGTGGATGGCACGGCCCGGCCCAGTTTAATTACGGCCCTGAAGGAATTGGGTGAGATTGTCGCGCAAGACTGCACGCCGGACCAAATGATATTCTTTTGGAACCTCGGCACACAAATGGCCCAACCGGAACTCAAGAAGGAGCCCATCAATATTTCGGTTTGGGAACGTGTCGCCTTTCTCAACGGACTGATTCTCGGAGCCAAAAAGAAAGGCGTGAAGCTGACCGCCACCCACCCCGATGCACATCCCCTGCGAAACTTCATCCCGCTGAAATCCAACCTCACACCAGCCGAAATCAAGACCAAGTATGAGCGCAAAGAACTGCCTATGGATATAGTGGCCGACTTTACCATTAAATCAACCCTTGGCTCAGCCCGGAATTCCGTCGTAGCCGGCATCTCGTTGCCGCGCCGCTTGGCCGCCATCGAGTTGATGGGCAACACAGACTACGGCTTTGCCGGAGATACGTTGCTCCGCTTGCTGAGGCCCCCCAATGATCAAACTGATATCGGCCTTCGCACACCCGATGTCCAATCCGCTGCCATCCAAGCTCTGGGCAATTTAAATGATGCGCGTGTCAGCCCCATCCTCCTCGAACCGAGAGCGTGGGCCCGTTACCATCCATCGGTTCGGGAATCCGTATTGAGCATGATCGCCAGCCGCGCCCTGCACCACCCGCCTCTCATGGACGCCCTCGAAAAAGGCACGGTCCCTGTCCATGCCATTACGCCCGCTCGACGCAAAGTGTTGGAGCGCAGTAAAACGGTTGGCGACCGCGCCAAAAAACTCTTTGCCCAACACGCCGGCGGTGATCGCATGATAGCTTTTGAAGCCGCCAAGGCCGTCTTGAAAATGAAGAGCAACGCCGCAAACGGCGCCAAGATATTCACCCGCGCCTGCGCCACCTGCCACACCCACGGCGGCCAAGGCCACGCCGTGGGGCCGGACCTCACGGGTCTGCGCAACCAGCCCGCCGAAGCTCTGCTACTGCACATCATCGTGCCGAACAAAGAAGTCTACGGCCAATACGCAATGTACGAAGTGGACACACAGGATGATGAAAACTTCGCCGGCCTCCTCGCCGCGGATACGCCCGAGCAACTCACCCTTAAGTTGCCCCTCGGCCTCACCAAAACCATCCCCCGCAAGACGATCAAATCCGTCCGCGCCTCCGCCAACTCCCTCATGCCCGATCAGCTCGAGAAAACGATGTCCCAGCAGGAGCTGGCCGATCTGCTGGCGTTTCTGAAAAAGTGACGCCCACCGAGCACACAACACCGGCTTCCCTTGCGTTCAGCCTCTTTTTGAGGCACGTTTGGCCCATACGCATTTTCATTTTACGGAAAATTGTATCTTGATGCTTTTGGGGAAACGACTCGGATTGGTAACGGCGGCGCTTTGGGCGCTGGTCGGTTGGGCGGCGGAGAAGAACATCGTGGTGGTCATCGCCGATGATCTCAGTCCCACGATGGGGTGTTATGGGGACATGACGATGGTGACTCCGAATATTGACCGGCTGGCGGCCGACGGCACGCTCTTCCGCTATGCCTTTGCCACCACAGCCAGTTGCAGCGCCAGCCGCAGCGTGGTGCTTTCCGGCCTGCACAATCATCGCAACGGCCATTACGGGCATCTGCACAGCTACCACAAGTTCAGTAGTTTTCCGTGGGTAAAAACATTGCCGGTTCTGTTGGCCAAGGCAGGGTATCGCACGGCACGCATTGGCAAACATCACAATGGACCGGAGGATATCTACTTTTTTGAAACGAAAATCCCCGGCAACAGCCGCAGCACCGTGGAGATGGCCAACAACTGTGAAGAGTTCATCAAGGCCGATTCGGACAAGCCGTTCTTTCTGTACTACGCCACCAGCGATCCGCACCGCGGCGGCGGACGCGCCAATGAGCTGGAGCATCAACCCGACCGGTTTGGCAACAAGCCCAACAAAGGCGCGTACCCGGGTGTGCAGGAGGTGTTCTACGATCCGGCCAAAGTGACCGTGCCGCCGTTCCTGCCTGACACGCCGGAGACGCGCGCCGAACTCGCGCAGTATTACCAGAGCACCTCGCGCGTGGACCAAGGGCTCGGCCGGTTGATGGAGATCCTTAAGAAAAACGGCAAGTGGGAGAACACGCTGATTCTCTTTACCAGCGATCACGGCATGGCATTTGCCGGCGGCAAAACCACCGTGTACGAAGGCGGCCTGCGTGTGCCGTTCATCGTGCGCAACCCGTATCAAAAAGAACGCGGCAACACGAACAACGCCATGCTTTCGTTCGTGGACATCACCCCCACGCTGCTGGACTTCGCCGGCGGTTACGACGCCGAGACTCAGGCCGCCAAACCCGAACTGGCCACCATGACCGCCGACCGGCGCACGAAGAAAGGTCCGTACAAATTTCACGGCCGCTCGTTCATGCCCATTCTCGCCGAGAAAAATCCGGAAGGCTGGGATCAAATCGGCGCCAGCCACACTTTCCACGAAATTCAAATGTACTACCCCATGCGCGTCGTGCGCGACCGCAAGTACAAGCTCATCTGGAACATCGCCCACCCACTGCCGTACCCTTTCGCCAGTGACCTGTGGGCGGCGCCCAGCTGGCAAGCGCAATGGAAGAAAGGTCCCACTGCGCCTTACGGCAAAAAAACCGTACGCGAGTACATCCAGCGGCCGCAGTTTGAACTGTTCGACATCAGCACCGATCCGAATGAGGGCGTGAATCTGGCTGGCGACGAAAAATACGCGGAGGTTCTGAAAGAGTACAAAACCAAGCTCAAATCCTTCCAGAACGCTACGCAAGACCCGTGGGTCATGAAGTGGAAGTACGAGTGATTTACGTTTATTCTCAGGTTATTCACATTTGGAGGTTTGCGCGGAAACGCTCGTTTTTCTAGGGGTTTAAGGTGGCATTTTTGTGTCATCGGCCTTTTTTCACACTTTTTCCCCAATCCTCCTAACTAACGATTTCGGTTAGCCCTCTTCAAGGCCGGTGTTCGGATATCGGAATGTACACGATGGTGAAAACGCAGTTTTTGAAGCAAATTCGCCTACTGTTGGTTACGAATAACGATCATCCCGCCAAGGGTCGGCGGTGTTGGAGTAGCCGCGGACTTCCCAGAAGCCGAGGATGTCGCGGTCGAGGAAGATGATTTCGTTGATCCACTTGGCGCCTTTCCAGGCGTAGAGTTTGGGGATGATCACGCGCGCGGGGCCGCCGTGCTCCACGGTGATTGGCGCGCTGTTCCATGTGTGAGCCACCAGCGTGTCGTCATCCAGCACGGCGTCCAGCGTGGTGTTGGTTGAATAGCCGTCGTAGCTCTTGTAAAACACATGGCGCGCCTCGGGCTTTGGCTGCACGAGGTCAATCAACGTGAGCATCGACACCCCTTCCCAATCCATATCGAACTGGCTCCAAGTTGTGACGCAGTGAAAATCGCTGGTATCCTGAAACTGCTCCAGCGCCATGAACTGCTCCCAATCGAGCGTGATCGGGTTCTCAACCAGCCCGTGTATCTTCAGGCTCCATTGCGCACGCGGCACTTCGGGATGGACGCCCATATCTAGCACGGGAAAATTATCGACCTGGCGCTGCCCCGGCGGCAGGCGTTCGCCGGAGCGTTCGGCCGGCCGCGGTTGCCCCGCGCGCTTGGCGGCAATACGTTCCTTGGCGGCGATGTATTTTTCGTTCATGGCCTAGTTCAACCGCACCACATCGCCGGCGCGCAGGACGGTAGTGGTGGTAGCTTTTATCTTTCGGGCGCCACGGACTATTTCCACGGCGCGGCCGGTGGTGTTCAGTTTGGACACGCGCAGACCCTCTTCCCACGGCACCTTGCGGCTGACGCCGGTACCAGTGTCGATCACGGTCACCGCCCCTTTCTTAAACGCCGAGCTGGCGACATCGAGCGTGGTGTTGACGGCTGTTTTGGTGACTTGCCCGGTTACCTTGAGCGTGGTCTCGGCTACGGTGCCGGTGGCTTGTATGGTTTTCTTGGCCA
>DPAW01000296.1 GCA_003517285.1 Verrucomicrobiales bacterium | reverse complement strand
GAACGCCGCATGGCGCGTCAACGGATTTCGGGTTAGGATGATAACAGGCATGTACAGTTTGGACCCCATGCTTGCGGCGAAAGCCACGGAGGGCGCGCGCCTGCATTTTTCCGGCGACCTAACGTGGTGGCTGGCGGTCTTGATCGGCCTGGGCGCTGCGGGATTGGCCGCCTGGATTTACCGGGGGGATTTACGCGGCCGCACCACGCCGGGCCTCTGGGTGTTGCCCGTGTTGCGAGGTTTCACCGTGATGCTGGTGGTGATGATGTTGTCCGGGCCGGTGATTCAAAACCGCACCTCCGTGGGCACCACGGCCCGCGTGCTCTTGTACGTGGATGCGTCGGCTAGCATGAAGGCTACCGACGAGCAAATGGAAACTCAGCGTAAGCTGCGGATCTTACGTCGGCTGGGCTGGCTCGAAGGCGGGGCGGATGAGGCCGCCGCCGGGGATGCGCTGGATCGGCTGGGCGAACTGCGTCGCGTCCTCACCGCGATGGCAGCCGATACGGCCAACAATCTCCGAAACCACGTGGAGCAGGGCGAACTGATCACCAAACAGGCCGCCAATTATCTGGAGGCCATGGAGCTGGATGGCTGGACGGATAATGAATTGGAAGCTTTCAAAGCCGATTTGCTGGATCCCTTTCTGAAACTGGATCCGGAGCAGGCCGATGAAAACGATAAAGCCAACTTGCTGGCATTGCAGCCAGCCGTGGATCGTTGGGAGCAAACCATTCGCAACCTCCTCCCCCAAGGTGCCGCGGCGATGGATGCACTGGATCCGGATACCCGCGCCGCGGTGGAGCGCTTTGATCGTACCCCGCGCTGGCAGCGACTGGAGACACAACTGCTCGAGGGCGCCGGCGGGTTGGTGAATCAACTGGCCGCGGAGCACAACGTGGAATTACTCGCCCTCACCGCGCGCCGTTTCCAAATGCTGTGGCACCCCGGCGCCTTGGGCAATGTGGCTGGGGACAGAGAGGCGGAAGCCGAAGCGGCAAAGGAGGCCGAGGATAACCCCTTGTCCACCCCGCGGACGCTGCCCGTGGCCGCCACCAACATGGTCACGGACCTGACCACCGGCATTCTCGAAGGGGCGGTTTCTGAAAATCCGGAACAGAAACTGTTCGTCGTGCTCTTCACCGATGGCCAACACAATGTGGATGGCGCCTCGCCCTTGGAGATGGCCGCGCAGTTGAAGGATCGCGGCATCGCCGTGCATGTTGTGGGAATGGGCACCACCGAGGTGGCCCGCGATCTGGCTGTGTTGAAGGCCGAGACGCCCAGTGCCGTTTATCCCGATGCCCGCCTTACCGGCCACGTGATCGTGCAGGATGGTATGGATCCGGGCAAACCGTTCACCGTGCGCATTGAACATCACGGCGTGCCGGTGTGGCAGCGCGAGTTTGTCACCGCTCGCAAGCGCCGTAAGTTGCCGTTTGATTTTCCGATCAAAGACATCGTGGCCGCCGAGCAAACCCGCCTGAGCCGCGACCTGCGTTATGCGAATCTGCCTTTGGTGTTCAACGTGGTGATCCCGCCGGTGGAAGGGGAATCCAAGGACGATAACAACGCCGGCACCCTGCGCGTGAATGTCGTCACCCAGAAGCCGCGTATCCTCTTTGTGGACACCCGCCCGCGTTGGGAATTTCGCTATCTGCGCAACCTGCTGGAGCGTGACGAACGGTGGGACGTAAACACCATCCAGGCCAACTGGACCAATGCTGGTACGCCCAGTCTTGGACCGCGCGGCAATCAGCTTGGGCAATTTCCCAATACGCGCGATCTACTTTTCCAGTATCAACTCGTGATTCTGGGCGACGTGGGCAAAGATTTGTTTGCGCCAACCGAACTTCAGTGGATGCGTGACTTTGTGCAACTTAATGGCGGCGGAATGATCTTCATTGATGGCCGAATGGAACGGCATTTTAATTTTTCCGGAACCCCGGTGTACGACCTCTTACCAGTGAAACTCGCTACTCAAGGGCAGACCGAACTGCGTAGCCTAGAGACATCCCTGCGCTTTCGCAGTGCGGGAGGCGCTCAGGCGCCGCTGATGTTGGCCGCGGATTCCGCGTCCAACCTGAAGATTTGGAACGACCTGCCCGGCCCGCGCTGGGCGGCCCTCTCCGAAGCCTTGCCCGGCGCGGAAACGTTGCTGGAAATTGTGGACGCCAACACGCAGGCGGCCATTCCCGGCTTGGTCTTCCGTCGATTCGGGGCCGGTCGTGCATTATACTCCGCATTCGATGAATCATGGCGCTGGCGCAAAGGTGTCGCCGATATGCATCATCAACGCTATTGGAATCAAGTGGCTAAATGGATCATGGAGCCACCCTTTGCCGTGCAGGATGCCTTTATTGCGCTGGACTCCGGCCCCACTACATATGAGCTGGAAGAAACCGCTCCGATCCGTGTGCGCATCACCAACCCTCAACTGGCCGCCAACCCCAACCTCAAGCCTGAGGCCGTGATTCTGCGCGAAGGTCGCGTCTTCGGCACCGTGCCGTTGGATCCCGATCCACAATCCTTTACCTTCCGCGGCGAAACCGCTCCGTTGGAGTCCGGCGATTATGAAGTGCGCGTGCGCATCCCCGGCGTACCCGATGGCCTGATCAAGGCCAGCACCGCCTTCACGGTTGCTACCAATCCCTTCGGCGAACTGGGTCGCCTGCACTGCGACGAATTGCTCCTGCGCCAAATCGCCAAGGATTCAGGCGGCGAATACTATCGCGAAGAAGAGATGCAACGCCTGGTGGAACTGCTGGGCCCCGCTAGTGATCATCGCGAAATTACTGAAGAAATCCAACTCTGGCAAAGCTACTGGTGGTTTGCCCCAATCATGCTCCTCCTCACCACCGAATGGATCCTCCGTCGCACGAAAGGGTTGGTGTAGGGCTGCAGGCAAGCGAGTGATACAAGTTGTTATCCGAACAATTGTGCCTTGCTTGGGGGAGGCGTTTTCCGTAGTGCTGGCGGGGTCATGGGCATTTTATCCGGCAAAAAAGGTGTGGTGTTTGGCGTGGCTAACAAGCGTTCGATCGCGTGGGCAATTGCGCAGGCTTGGAAGGACGAAGGCGCGGAGCTGGCGTTCACCTATCAGGGCGAGCGATTGAAGGATAACGTGACTCAACTGGCCGAGATATTTGGCGAGGACACATTGATCACCGAGTGTGACGTGACTCAGGATGATCATATCGATCGGGTGTTCAACGAGGTGGGGGAGAAGTTCGATGGTAAACTGGATTTGATGCTGCACTCGGTGGCTTTTGCGCCAAAGGAGGCATTAGAAGGCACGTTTGTTGGTACCACGCGCGAGGCGTTTCGGCTGGCCCATGATGTGAGTGCTTATTCGCTGGTGGCGTTGAGTCGCGCGGCGGCGCCATTGATGACCGAGGGTGGCAGCATCGTGGCGATGAGTTATCTTGGCGCAGAACGGGTAGTGCCGCATTACAATGTAATGGGCGTAGCCAAGGCGTCGCTGGAAGCCAGCACACGGTATCTGGCTAGTGATTTGGGCGAACAAAAAATCCGCGTGAACTGTATCAGCGCCGGCCCGGTTAATACGTTGGCCGCCCGCGGCATCGCCGGATTCACCAGCATGCTCAAGCATAACGCCGAGCACGCGCCGCTGAAGCGTAATGTGCTACCAGAGGAATTGGGCGCCACGGGCGCGTTTCTCGCTAGTGACGGCGGCGCGGCCATCACCGGGCAAGTGTTGTACGTTGATTGCGGGTACCAGATCATGGGGATGTAAGCCGGACAGGTTTCTGCTTGGAATTAAAACCGCTTCATTGTGTCATGGCACTTCGCCATGGCGATCTTCTCCCATATGGCTCCGGTTCCGCCGGGGTTTAAACCTAAGTGGCGTGATTTCCTAGAGGAACACGTGGCCTTGTACCGTCGAATGCCGGAGGAGCTGACTCTGCGTGTTGAGGAACTGGTGCCATGGTTCATCAAAAAGGTGACTTGGAAGTGGGAGCCGTGGGTTGGCCCAAAGCCGGACGAGGAGATGGCCAAAGTGTGCGTGTCTTTTCTGGCATGCCTGTTAATTGTAAACCGGTCAAAAAAAGATTTAGAGCACTTCCACACCTTCGTATTTCACCCCGCAAGCCTTAAAGACGATGATGGCGAAACATGGGCAGGCTGGGCAAACTCACGGGGCTACATCGAGCAAAGTTGGCCTTCAACCCTTAGGGGGATGCAGGACGGCGAGGACAATCACTGCACTACCATTCATGAGTTTGTACACATGATTGATTATCGTGAACGGTCCTTCGAAAGCGTTCCTCATTTCGATTCAAGTAGCGCCATCAGGGAGTAC
>DPAW01000114.1:12703-14760 GCA_003517285.1 Verrucomicrobiales bacterium | reverse complement strand
GAGTTGATCCGCCGCGGCCAAACCGGCCGGGCCGGAACCGACGATGGCGATCTTCTTGCCGGTGCGCTCGCCGGGCGCCTCACTAGTCACCCAGCCTTCATCAAAGGCGCGATTGATGATCGTGTTCTCGAGGTTCTTGATGGTAACCGGCGGATTAGTGATACCAAGCACGCACGAACCTTCGCACGGTGCCGGGCATACGCGACCGGTAAACTCCGGAAAGTTGTTGGTTTTGTGCAGGCGATCAATCGCCTCTTTCCATCGCTTTTGATACACGAGATTGTTCCACTCGGGGATGAGGTTATCAATCGGACAACCGTTGGCCGATTGACAAAACGGCACACCGCAATCCATACAGCGTGCACCTTGCGTCTGCAGATGTCCCTCATCAGCTGTGGTATTGATCTCGTCGTAATCGTTCAGGCGCTCGATCGGGTCACGATACGGCACGGCCTCGCGCTCGAACTCCATAAATCCTGTTGGTTTACCCATCTTGAAAAAATCCTTTCTTTATCCGAACGTGCCAATTAGGCGACCAGTTCCTTCTCGGCTTGTTTGCGCTCCTGCAACACGCGCTTATAGTCGGTGGGCATCACTTTCACGAACTGTCCGAGCGTCGTGCTCCAGTGGTCTAGGACCTCAGCAGCGACCGTGGAGCCGGTGCGTCGGGCGTGCTCCTCGATCAGGTCCTGCAGTTCGGCGATGTCCTCGGCGTCCTCGACTTTCTCGAGTTCCACCATCTCCATGTTGCAGTTGGCCGGGAAGGCATTGTCCGGATCCCATATGTACGCCACGCCACCGCTCATGCCGGCGGCAAAATTACGACCGGTCTTGCCGAGAATCACGATGCGTCCGCCGGTCATGTATTCGCAGCCGTGATCGCCCACGCCTTCGATCACCGCACTGGCGCCGCTGTTCCGCACGCAGAAACGTTCCGCCGCGCAACCGCGAAAGAACGCCTTGCCGCGGGTGGCACCATAGAGGCAGACGTTGCCGACGAGAATATTTTCCTCCGGCTTAAAGCTCGATTCCTTTGGCGGATAAATCGTGAGATTACCACCGGACAAACCCTTGCCGACGTAATCGTTTGCATCGCCTTCCAGCTCAATGCTCACGCCCTTGGCCAGGAACGCCCCGAGACTTTGGCCGGCGGATCCGTTGAACTTAATCTTCACCGTGTCCTCGGGTAGCAGCTCCGCACCGTGGGCTTTGGCCAGTTCGTTACTTAGAATGGTGCCGACGGTACGGTCGGTGTTGATAATCGGCAGCTCGATCTCCACCGCATCGCCCTTTTCTAGAGCGGGCTTGGCCAGCTCGAGTAGCTTCATATCCAGCACCTTGTCAAGACCGTGATCCTGCGTTTGTGTGCAGTAAGTGCCAACGCCCGCATGCGGTTTCTCGATCGGCGTGAGCATGGAACTGAGATCGATACCGTCGGCCTTCCAGTGATCGATAGCCTTTTGCATTTCTAATACATCCACGCGGCCAACCATTTCGTTGATAGTCCGAAAACCCAACTGTGCCATCAATTGGCGTGCTTCTTCGGCGACCATGAACAGATAGTTCACTACGTAATCGGGTGAGCCGTTAAATTTCTTACGAAGTTCCTTATTCTGTGTGGCGACGCCCACCGGACAGGTGTTGAGATGACACTTGCGCATCATAATGCAGCCCATCGTGATGAGCGGCGCAGTAGAGAACCCCATCTCTTCCGCTCCAAGTAAAGCAGCGACCACTACGTCGCGACCAGTCTTGAGCCCACCATCGGTTTGCAGCACCACTCGACTGCGAAGATCGTTCAGTACCAGCGTCTGATGAGTCTCGGCAATTCCTAGTTCCCACGGCAGCCCGGCGTGCTTGATGCTCGTCAACGGCGATGCCCCGGTACCCCCGGTTTCCCCGGAGATCAAAATGTGATCAGCTTTAGCCTTGGCTACGCCCGATGCGATCGTACCGACGCCCATTTCAGATACGAGCTTCACGCTCACGCGCGAGGCGCGATTGGCGTTCTTGAGGTCATGGATAAGCTGCGCTAGATCCTCAATAGAATAAATATC
>DPAW01000114.1:0-12352 GCA_003517285.1 Verrucomicrobiales bacterium | reverse complement strand
ACGCCCGGCGTGCTGTGACGGATGCGCGCGATTGTTTCATCAACTTTTTTCCCTGGAAGCTCTCCTCCTTCTCCTGGCTTGGCCCCCTGTGAAACTTTTATTTGCAACTCATCGGCGTTAGTAAGATACCAAATTGTAACACCAAAACGTCCGGAAGCAATTTGCTTGATCGCCGAACGCTTGGAATCACCATTAGGCAACGGATTGAACCGCTCAGGATCTTCGCCGCCTTCACCAGTATTACTCTTGCCTCCGAGACGGTTCATTGCAATCGCGAGGCCCTCATGCGCCTCGGCCGAGATGGAACCAAAACTCATCGCGCCGGTGCAGAAACGCTTTACGATCTCGCTTGCCGGCTCCACTTCCTCAATTGGAATCGGGCCACCATTGGCACCCTCTTTGAATTCCATCAACCCGCGCAGCGCACATCGCGCCTTGGCGTCCTTGTTGATGTGATCGGAAAACTGTTTATAGGAATCAAAATTGTTCGTGCGCGCAGCGGATTGAAGCGCAGCGATGGAATTCGGATTCCACATGTGCTTCTCGCCCTCAGCGCGCCAGTGGAATTCGCCCAGATTGGGCAACGTTTCCATCTTGTCTTCCTTGCGTTCCGGAAAACCCAACGCGTGACGACGCAGCATTTCTTCTGCAAGCACATTAAGATTCACCCCCTGCACACGGCTGGCGGTCCCCACAAAACACAGGTCAATCACTTCATCTTGCAAACCGATCGCCTCAAAGATTTGCGCACCCTTGTAAGAATGCAGTGTGGAGATTCCCATTTTGGCCATGACCTTGAGCATACCTTTAGCAACACCTTTACGATAGGCCGCCACGAGCGAAGCGTCATCAGAAAACTCTTCAGGATTACAAAGACCTTCACGTCGCGATTTCCATAATGCTTCAAATGCCATATAAGGATTTATAGCATCTGCCCCATAACCAATTAAAAGGCAATGGTGATGTACTTCTCGAGCTTCACCTGTTTCTAAAACTAAACCTATTTGCGTACGCAGTGCATTTTTGACCAAATAATGGTGCACGGTACCAGAGGCCATTAACGTACTAACAGGCACCCGGTCATCTGAAACTGCGCGATCACTGAGAATAGCTAAACTATAACCCTCTTCGATCGCCTGAGCTGTCTCCTTACAGATACGATCAAGTGTTTTACGGACACCATCAATACCTTCTTTCCTGGGAAATGTAATATCTATGACCTTCGAACGCCAACCACGGTAATTCATGCCTTTGAGGGCGTGGAGTTCCTCATTGGTCAAAATCGGGTGCGGCATACGTAGGCGTTGTGCGTGGCCTTCGGTGGTTTCGAGCAAATTCTTTTCCGGTCCGATATAACATTCGAGCGACATGATGACCTCCTCGCGAATCGAATCGATGGCGGGATTGGTAACCTGCGCGAAAAGCTGCCGGAAGTAATCGTAAATCATTCGCGGCTTGTCGCTAAGACAGGCAAGCGCGGCATCATTACCCATTGAGCCTAGCGGGTCGCGTTTCTCATGCACAAGCGGCAACAACATGAACTGCATGGTTTCAGTAGTGAATCCGAAAGCCTGCATCCGCTGCAGCAATGTATCTTCGTCCAGCCCTGCGGCTTGACCCGCGGCGGCAATGTCATCCAACTCAATCCGCTGATTCTTAATCCACTCACCGTACGGACGTTGAGCGGCAAAATCCGACTTAATCTCGTCATCCGGCACGATACGACCCTGTTCAAAATCCACGAGAAAAAGACGGCCGGGTTGTAGACGACCCTTGGAGCGCACGTTGGCTGGATCTATCGGGATTGTGCCCACTTCACTTGCCATAATTACACGGTCGTCGTGCGTCTCATAATAACGACTCGGACGCAGACCATTTCGATCAAGAACTGCCCCAATTGATTTACCGTCAGTAAATACGATTGAAGCCGGACCATCCCACGGCTCCATGATGCAGGAGTTATACTCATAAAAGTCGCGCTTGGATTGCGCCATGTGTTTGTGCTTCTGCCATGCTTCAGGAACCATCAGCAGCACAGCCTCCTGCAGCGTGCGACCGTTCATGAGCAAAAACTCCAGCGCGTTGTCGAAGTTGCCCGAGTCGGAGCATTCCGGCTCCATGATCGGATACAGCTTCTGCAAATCGCCTCCAAGCAACTCGCTCTCCAGCGTGCCCTGCCGCGAGCGCATAGCGTTCACATTGCCGCGAAGCGTGTTGATCTCGCCGTTATGACTCATGAACCGGAACGGTTGCGCGCGGTCCCAACTCGGGAAAGTGTTGGTCGAGAATCGCGAGTGCACCATGGCGAGGTGCGTGGCGAAATCTGGATTGGCCAGATCAGCAAAGTACTGCAGCACCTGCTCTGTGTTCAGCATCCCTTTGTAGATCATCACCTTGGTGGAAAGGCTGCAGATGTAAAAGAGCAGTCGCTGCTCCAAGCTTTCATCAAAGCGCAACTGATGACTCGCGCGTTTGCGGATCACATACAGCTGCCGTTCGAAATCGTCACCCTCCAGTCCATCGGCCGCGCCAATGAACAGCTGCATGATGTGCGGCTCCGCCGCGCGAGCGGCCGGACCGACCTTCGCCTCCTCCGTGCGGACGGGTACATCCCGCCAGCCCAAGCATTGCTGACCCTGCTCAGCGATGATCGCCTCCACGGCCTCCATGCACTTTTTGCGCTCGGCCTCGATAGTGGGCAGGAACACCAAGCCGGCACCGAACCGGCCTTTCGCCGGCAACTCCATACCCAAATCTTCCTGAGCCACTTTACGCAGAAAGCTCTCTGGCAATCCGACCATAATACCGGCGCCATCCCCGGTATTCGGCTCGCAACCGCAACCGCCGCGGTGCTCCATATTCACCAGCATCTGCAGCGCATCGAGCACATTCTGATGGCTCGGTTCGCCCTTCAAATTCGCCACAAACCCGACGCCGCAGCTATCCTTCTCGTTTGCAGGATCATAAAGTCCCTGCTTCTGAGGCAATCCAAATTGAAATTTGTTACCCATGTTGTTAATTATGTTTCTCTTAACTGGAAACCTATTGGCCTCAAAGACCTTGGAGGCGGGAACTCGATTATATTCACGTTTATTAATCGGCCAACCTAAGAATAGACTCTTATTTTAATTATAACTAAAACTTATCATGAGGGCTTATTTCTTTAAGCCAAATGATAAAATAAATGAAAATGAATGAATATGACTTAACATATATCTTCCCTTCCAACTAAACTCATACTGCATAAAAAACCAAAAATAAGCCCTGAAACAATCCCAGCGCAAGCAATTTGTGATTTTTTTCACAAAGTCTGTTAAACGTTAAAAATAATTATTAAACCGAGGATTTATCCATTTTTCAGTAAATTTGCGTTTAGTATAAGAAGGTGGCAAGTTCATCTCAATGGGTGAATCGAATTTGAGAAAAACGAAGATTGATTTATCTCAGGAAGAGAGAAAGGCGTTAGTATGTTTGTTAGCCGATGAAGATCCCGAGATATACCTACCTGTCCGCGAGAAAATAATCTCTGTGGGACCGGATGTCTGTGGCTGGCTGGAAAATTATGTTTTAGATGATAACCCCTTAATACGGCGCCGTTCGTTAAATATAATCTCCCATTTCAAATGTCTTAGGGCCGACACTAAATTTCACGCTTTTTGCCTAAATCATGGTGAGGATTTCGATTTGGAAGAAGCCTGCTGGCTCTTGGCCCACACCGTGGATCCCGACATCAATACCCAGGCCTATCGCGCCGTGCTGGACGATTACGCGCATGATCTCATGCAGAAAATTGATTTCGGCTCCGAACCCGAAGGCATCATGGCCGCCATCAATCGCTATCTCTTTCAAACCCAACGTTACCAAGGCAACGAGGATAATTACTACTCTGCAGACAATAGCTACCTCAACCGCGTGATCGATCAGCGCACGGGAAACCCCATTTCCCTATGCATGATTTATCAACTGGTCGGCCGACGCTTGGGTTTGCCTGTGAACGGCATTGGATTGCCCGGTCACTTTCTGTGCCGTTTTCAGACACCCCGACAGGATTACTACATTGATGCATTTAATAAGGGTCGGCTTCTCACCAAGACCGATTGCATTAAATACCTCAAGCAAGCCGGCTATGAATTTCACGAGGCCTTTCTCATGCCAGCCAGTTCCCGGCGCATCCTACTACGCATGTGCAGCAACCTGCACCAGATTTATCAACGCGATAATCAAGCCGCCGACGCCACCCGTCTTCACGGGTACATCGTCGCCCTCTCGAAGTAAGAAAAAATGCGTTAAACCTTTGATTTACAATCCTTTCTGCATAGCCTCCCCCGCAAGGCCAAGGAGGCCTTTTCATGCTGCACATTCTCGTCAATCGGGATGGGCGCCATTTGGGCCCCTATAACTATGATCAAGCGTGCCAACTGCTCGCTGAGGGAAAACTGCATACATGGGATATTGCCTGGCCCGACGGCAGCCGCGAATGGGTGACCCTTGATCAAATCGACGGACTCGCCGACCGCGCCTTTGCCCTGCGCGAACAACGCCGGGCCGAAGCTGCTGCTGCCGCCACCGCAGCCCTTGAAGGCCGTCCTGCCAGCCCAACCGCGCAATTCATGGTGTCCCGGCAGCACACTGAGCTACCTCAGCGCAACTGGATGCGGATCGGCATCTGGACCGCCATGATCGGCGTCCTGGCACTCTCGCTCTTTGCCTGGCTGAAATTCCTGAACGAAAAAACGTTGATGGAAACCCTCGAACGGCGCGGGGATAATCTTACCTATGAACAAGGCCAGCCCGATCCCTTTGACGGCATAGCCCACGCCTTTTTTAACGACGGCTCGCAATGGGAGCAAACTACCTTCTCCGACGGCGTACGCCACGGCCAACGTACCACTTGGCACATCAATGGAAAAACGGCCCTCAAGGAAACTTATCATAACGGCCGGTTGATACAGGCCACCAGCTACGATTTCCAAGGGCAACTCTCCGGCCAGCTTCAAGACGGCACCGGCACCATTTTGCTTTATTGGAATGACACCGGCATCCGTTCGCAAGAACTCGTTTACGAAAACAACAACATCATTCGGCGCACCATTTGGAATCGTGAAGGCCAGCTGCTCTCCATCATTCCGCCGCCTGTCCAAGTCGCCCCGCCGCCTCTTGAGCCTATCACCAGCATCACCAACACCAATGCGCCCACCGTAATCCCCGGCCAGTTACCCAACCGCGCACGCGCTTGGTTAATCGGCAAACCCGATACCCTCACGCCGCCCGGTCAAGTGGATAAACGAATCGATCTGGTGTACCTCACCCAATATTACACTAAGATCGTTGAGGAATTTGGTAATCCCGATGAAATTATCGACGGCAAAATATACGCCTATCGGAACATGAGAATCCGAAATCTCGTCGATGACACCTTGCGCACACAGGTGCACTTCCATTTTGTCAACGGCACTGTGACTCTGGTGGAAGCGCTGCCCTAAATTACTTCAGCTTCAGCAACTCCGCCTCCGTCCAAGGCGCTTCCCTATTTTTCTGTAACGACTTTAGTCTTTTTACCTGCTCGACGGTGACCGGATTCGCACGGTGATCCCATTCGCGGCGGGTGTAGGTAAGGATGGCCGCAATCTGCTCGGACTGAAAACCCTGCAACGCCGGCATGCTCATGTTGTATTGACGGCCGTGCACCGTGATAGGTCCGGTCACGCCGTGCACCACAATGCCAATCGCCCGATCCGCCGGTCCCACGAGGAATGGCGAGTCTAGGAGAGGCGGCGCCTTACCTTCTTCGCCCAAGCCATTGGCCTGATGACACGCGCCACAGGTGGCGGTGTACAAGACTTTACCTAGTTCAAATTGCTCTTGCTCCGCAGCCGTCAAGGCACGCGGTGGGGCGGGCGGCTTAGCGGCTTCGCCCCATACGATGAATTTCGACAAACGCACCAGGCGTTCCTGAACCGTTTGATCATTGCTCTCTGCCATGGACGCCATGGACAAGGGCTGCGATTGGAAGGCAACCGGCTTCAGAGCCCGCCCTTTCGGGAACGCCGCCTTATTGATGCCATCGAGCAAATTCACCTGCCCTATCGAAGGCAGGCTTTGTGCCAGTTTCAGTAATTGCTCCAGCCGTGCGGCATTCCGCTGGCGCGCCACGCAACCGGCCAGATCCTGCACGATGTTGCGCAAATTGCTGTTGGACACCCATTCTTCACTGGCCCCGACGCGTTGAAGAAACTCCAGCTCGCGCCCGGCCAAGCCCGTGATTAGGCCATCCCGCACCACGCTGTTCTCCGCGTGCTTAACCACAAACGCCCGAAGCAGCGGCTCCACGCCCGGCGCTTTAATCGCGGGCAGGCTCAAGGCCACCTGCTGGCGCACATCTGCATCTTCGTCCTGCGCCACTTCCGTCAACGCCGGCAACAAGGCCACGCGCGCTTCCGAATCCGCCTCGCTGCTACCCAGCGCGGCGGTAAAGGATTCGGCCACCCGCAAAGCCGCAATACGCACGCGCGGATGGTCATCGCCCAAGGCTCGCGCAATAGTCGATGCGTCCAGCCCGCCCATGCCTTCCAACGTCCACAGCGCATGCTGACGGGCCAAATGATGTTCGCTGGCTGTGGCAATCTCCCGAAGAATGGGGAGGGCGCCTTTTTCATTTCGCTCCACCAACAACCGTTGGGCGGTATCGCGGCGCCAACCATTGTCGGATTCCAAATGCCCGATCAGTTGCTCATAGTCCTGCCCGGACATCTTTGGAGCGGCCTGCGGTTTTTGGCCGGTGTGCACCACGCGATAAATGCGGCCGAGTCCGATGTGCTTATCCAGTTTGCGCTCAATGATCTGTTTACGCAGGAACGTAGTCACATAATGTTTGTGCTGCAGAATGCCGCGGTACATGTCCACGATATACACGCAGCCGTCGGGTCCGTTGTAGAGACTCACGGGACGAAACCGTTCATCGGTGGAAGTAAGCCACTCGGCCTTGTCGTATGCGTTGGCACCGGAAGGTCGACCGTCTTTCCAGGTGAGTTTCTGCAACCGAATCATGTTGCCGCATGGTTCCGGGATGAAGGCGTCGCCCACAAGCTCGGCGGGATATTGGTCGCCTCGATAAATAACCGGACCGCTGGCGCCGGTCCAACGCGCCAAGCGGCCTTCCCGCAGCATACCTTCTTGGTATCCGCGATTAATGCCGGTGTTCAACCGACCTGTCCACACGCTGTTGTCACCCCAAAGGCGATAGCCCAACCCATTGCGCGTGGGATGATGCGGATTGCGTACCGTGTAGACTCCGGGAATGGTGTCGCAAAAGAGCGGTGCCGAATTGCTATTGTAATAGAGCCGACCGTAGTTGTCCTGCGCAATGCCCCATTGACCGCGGAAGACGGTGTTCTCCACCAAGACTTTTCCACCCACAAACCTTAGGCGCTTAGTGGACTTGGCATTGTACAGCCAATTATCCAGCCCGGGCATCAATCCGTTTTCCGTATGCTCCACAGGCCCTTGGGATGCGTACCCCCGAAATGCCTCAGTCTTTTTGTCCGCCTTCAAATCCCCATCGATATCCTGACAGTACCAAAGGACTGGCGGCTCGGAAACCAACACGCCACCCTTCACCAGTGCAATAGCCCGCGGCGTATTTAAGCCGCTTAGAAATTCCGTACGCTTATCCATGCGGCCATCGCCATTCGTGTCCTCCAGCACGGCCACACTGCCGACCTTGGCATCCTCGCCAGTACCGTCCACATTCGGCATGTAAGCGCGCATTTCCACCACCCACATGCGACCGTCTTCATCAAACTTCATCGCCACCGGGTCGTGTACCAGCGGATCGGCCGCTGCAATTTCAATGCGAAAGCCGGACTGCAACTTGAAACTCTTCAATGCCTCCTCCGGAGTCAGGGCCGGAGCGGGTGGCACATCAAAACCCTTCCACACCTCCGGTTGTTGCTGCCCCTTTTTGTCGCCGCGTTGCCCCCAAGCCGACGTGCTCCACCCCGCCAAGCCGGCGGCCATCATGATGATCAGAAAACTGTTTTTCATCCCAGAAAGGCGCACGGTACGGACCACCGCAGTTACTGACAAGACGCAATTGGATTGTGAATCGTTCCCCCTTGTTCATTTATAGCTCGCTGCTTTGATTGGCCGTCCAATGAGGGCGATAAAAACATTCTTTCTGACGGGCTTGGCCGTGGTACTCGGCGCGGGCTGCTTCACCACCGCAGATGATAAATCCAAATTCACCCCCATCCCTTGGCGGACCGACTCCGTGGAACGGCGTTACGACAAACCCGTGGCCGATGTCATGGCGGCGACCCGTGTCGCGTTAGGAGCCATGGGTACGATCACCGGAGAAGAGGCCACCAAGAATGTCATTAGCGCCCGGATCAATACGCGTTATGTGTGGGTGAAAATCTCGCCGGATTCACAGGCGCCCGAGGCGATTTCCGCCGTGCGCATTCAAGTCCGCACCAAGTATCGAAATCCCGATCAACAAACCGCCTCGGCCATTGCCGAGCAAGTGACACTGGCCCTGATTGCAGCAGCCAATCCGCAGCCCCAGAACTAGACCACATCCTGCATCCGGGTGAGGCGCGCCTGAGCCTCCTCGGCGAACGGTAAATCCGGAAACCGCGTCATGACCTGTTGCATGCATTGGCGTGCGCCTTCCGGATTCTTTTTTTCCAAATGCCAATCAGCCATGAGATTGAGCCAGCGCGCCAAGTCGCGGGGTTGCTGAAATGGATTGGCGAACAACTTGTTTAATTCCTCCCACGCCAAATCCAGTTTACCGTAGCGTTTGAAATATATCCGCGCCAACTGCTCACGGGTTTGGTTATCCAAGGGATGTTTCTCCAGTTGCTTAAGACATTCAGAGACCAGCTCGCTGGCATCGCGACGATCATTGGAATCCACGGAAAAATCCAAACGCGCCAGGCGCTGGGCACAGGCCAGCTCAATGCCCGATCTCGGAAAACGGTCGCGCAATCCCGTCAGTGTCAGCCGCATGGCCTCCTCCAGCCCTTCCTTTTTCTGCCAATCGGCGAGTTGATTCATTGCCCGGGCAATCTGTCCTGGCTCGTGTTGTTCCTGGGCCGCGATGCCCAACAAGGTGCCTTCGGCCGTGGCAAAATCTTGCAGGGACTCCATTTGAATGGTTGCCTTCAGCATTTGCCCCTCGAAATCTCCCGGGAATTTTTCGAGCTCATCATCAATTAGCTCAATCGCCAGCTTCGCTTTCCCGGAACGCCATTTCGCCTCAGCCACTGAATACAACGGCTTGGGCTCGACCTCTTCGCCCCCACCCATCAGTGAGTTGATTGCCTTGCCTCCCAGAAGATCCATCGCCGGCCCCACCCAGAGTAACCCCAGCAAAAACGCCGGCGCGATAACAAGAATCAATCCCAGCGCGCCCATGCTCAAACAGGCGATAATCATAACAACCATCAACCCACTGGCACCCAGCTTGAGAATTAACGGGCCGACCTGATCGTACTCGTTGGCTTTGGTGCGTTTGTGTTGATAAAACGTCCACGCAATTAACAGGGCAAGCGGCCCTAGGATCATGGCAAGGCAAAGCCACATATTTTAGCGTTTCGGGGCGGGCTTCAATTCAAAAACAATGGCCGTACGGGAACCGGTTTGGTCGTTGCGCATTTCCATTTCCTTGAGATGCCATTGGCCATCAATCTTCTTAAAGGCCTTGGGCTCGAAGATTTTCAAAAGCTTTCCCTGCGCATCAAATAGTTCGGCGCGCACGATGCCCATGGAATCTTCATCCACCCAACTCACCACCTTGCTGTAACCGTCTTCAGTCACTTTGGCTGGGCGGCTCACCAGAACACTGCAGAGTTCACCACGGCGTAGTTTACGTTCGATCACGTTTTGATTGGGCCAACGCAACATCTCCAAACCCAAATCAGCCATGCAAAAATCCGCTCCTGCAAATGATTGCATGGCCTGCTCCGCATCCAACTGCTCCGGCTTTTTGTTCGGCGCAGCCCATTCATATTGTGTATCTTTCCCCACCGCAGCACGAACCGTCAACGTGCCCTCCTTTACGGCGTATTGATTCACCAAAGTCGGCCCTAGCGCGAATGTGCGAAACTCCACCGGCACAGTCCGGCGCTTCCCTCCCCGTGATGGGCGAATACGCAACACACCGTTGCCGTTCACCGCGTTGGCCGGACGCATGGCTTGCATGTACAAAGCCATCTGGGCGCCAAACCGTTTTTGCAATTCCACATCAACGATCGTTTGAAACACTCGCGCCTGCGGATCCTGCAATATATGGTCGGGCTTCACCGCCGCGTCCAACCGGCCCGCCAAGGCTGCTACAATTAAAATCATCAACGCACGCATGCTTTTAGTCTATGCCCCAAGCTAAAATCCCCTCTTCCCGCCCGCAAGGGAACATTCCCCACAGAGAGACACTAACTGAATCCCACGGCCCATCAACTGCGCCATTAAGGCACAGTGTCGCAGTGTGCTCGGGCAATATTCATTAATAATCCGTAGTTTCACCCATATTCAGGGCTGGCACTGTCGTTGCTTTATGTAGCTGATCATTTGTGCAGTGGCACAGTTTTAAGGAATTTTTATGGGTAAGATCTTAGGCATCGATTTGGGCACCACGAACTCGTGCATGGCGGTTATCGAAGGCGGCGAGGCGACGGTGTTGGAGAATTCGGAAGGTAAACGGACCACCCCTTCGGTGGTGGCGTTTGCCAAGAATGGTGAGCGTTTGGTGGGCGATTCAGCCAAACGGCAGGCGGTGACGAACCCTGCCAACACGGTGTTTTCCGCCAAGCGTTTCATTGGCCGCAAATACGAGGAAGTGGCTGAGGAATCCAAGCGCATGCCGTACAAGGTGGTGGAAGGCAAGAACGGCGACGCGGCCATCGAGGTGGAAATCGAAGGCGAAGCCAAAGCCTACAGTCCGCAGGAGATTGCTTCCATGGTGTTGGCCAAGCTCAAAGCCGATGCCGAGATGCGGTTAGGCGAATCCATTTCCCAGGCGGTCATCACCGTGCCCGCTTACTTTAATGACTCACAACGACAGGCTACCAAGGACGCCGGCTCTATCGCCGGCCTCGATGTACTGCGCATCATTAACGAACCCACCGCGGCCTCGCTCGCGTACGGTTTGGATAAAAAGGATGACGAACAAATCGCGGTCTACGACTTGGGCGGTGGTACGTTCGATATCTCCATCCTCGAAATTGGCGATCAGTTTTTCCAGGTGAAAGCCACCAACGGCGACACCCACCTCGGTGGTGACGACTGGGACAACGCCATCATCGACTGGGTGGTGGAGGAATTTAAGAACGACTCCAGCATTGACCTCCACGGCCAACCCGATGCCATGCAACGCATCAAGGAAGAAGCCGAGAAGGCGAAGATCGCGCTGTCCAGTTCGCAAACATATGAGATCAGCCTGCCGTTCATCACGGCCGATCAATCCGGCCCCAAACACATCAAGATCGAACTAACCCGCGCCAAGCTGGAACAGCTCACCGACGATCTCTTCGAACGCACAACCGGCCCGGTGAAGGAATGTTTGAAGGATGCCGGACTGAACAGCGGCGACATCGACGAGCTCGTGCTGGTCGGCGGCATGACCCGCATGCCTCGCGTGGTCGACACCGCCAAAGCGCTGCTCGGCAAACAACCCAATCAGGGAGTAAACCCCGACGAAGTGGTAGCCATCGGTGCCGCCATTCAGGGTGGCGTGCTCAACAAGGAGGAAGGTTTGGACAGCGTGTTGCTGCTGGATG
Source organism: Verrucomicrobiales bacterium (assembly GCA_003517285.1). Lineage (GTDB taxonomy): Bacteria > Verrucomicrobiota > Verrucomicrobiia > Limisphaerales > UBA1100 > UBA1100. The sequence goes on along the minus strand of DPAW01000114.1, from coordinate 575 downwards.
TCACCCCGCTCTCGCTGGGCATTGAGACGGAAGGCGGCATTTTCACCAAACTCATCGAGCGCAACACCACGATCCCCTCGAAGAAATCTCAGATTTTCTCCACGGCCGCAGACAACCAACCCGGTGTGGATGTACAGGTCTCCCAAGGCGAACGCCCCATGGCGCAGGACAACAAGAAGCTCGGCAACTTCAAGCTCGACGGCATCGAGCCGGCTCCTCGCGGCATGCCGCAGATTGAGGTGAGCTTCGATATCGACGCCAACGGCATTTTGCACGTGAGCGCCAAAGACAAAAAGACCGGCAAGGAACAGAAGATTACCATCAAGGATTCCAGCGGTCTGTCCGAGGACGAGATCGAGCGGATGAAACAAGAGGCCGAGGACAACGCCGAGGCCGACAAGCAGCGCCAGGAACAAGTGGAAGCCCGCAACGAAGCCGACACCGCCGTCTACGCCGCTGAGAAATTCCTCAAGGAAAACGGCGAGAAACTTTCCGACGACACCAAAGGCAAGGTGGGGAAAGCCGCCGAGGAGTTAAAAGAAAAACTCCAAGGCGACGATCTCGAAGCCATCAAC
>DPAW01000195.1 GCA_003517285.1 Verrucomicrobiales bacterium | reverse complement strand
CGTGGGGTTTGCTCTCGTGCAGACCAGCGGGGCTGAGGCGAATGTAGCGGGCTTGGCTCCGGAGCGCTTCCAAGTTGGCTGCGCCCAGATATCCCATGCCGCTTTGGATGCCGCCGGCAAGTTGCTGGACGGTTTGATCGACGGAACCGGAAACTTCCTTGAGCGCCTCTACGCCCTCGGCGGTAGCCTTGCGGGTGGTGTCCTTGTTGGAATGCCCATAGCGTGCGGCGCTGCCGGCTTTCATGGCGGCGAGACTGCCCATGCCGCGGTATTGCTTGTAGCGTTTGCCGCTAATCTCAACGATGTCGCCGGGCGATTCCTGACAGCCTGCGAGTAGACCGCCACAGATGATGCCATCGGCGAGGGTGAGCGCCTTAACGATGTCTCCGCTCTTGGTGATGCCGCCATCAGCGAGAAGGCTCACGCCCTTTGAGCGAGCGCTTTGTGCGGCGGTGTAGAGGGCTGTAAGTTGAGGTATGCCAACGCCGGCCACCACGCGCGTGGTGCAAATGGATCCGGGGCCCTGACCGATCTTGATGCTGTTGGCTCCGGCTGCGGCGAGGTATTCCACGCCGGCTCCACTGGTGACGTTCCCGGCGATGATGGGCAGGGCAGGGAACGCGTCGCGAATGAGCCGGACTGTGTCGCCGACCCCGGCGCTGTGGCCGTGGGCGGTGGAGACGGCGGCGACATCCACCCCTCGATTCACGAGGGCGCCGACATGGTTTACAATGCGGTCTCGATCAAGATCGCCACTCTTGGTGCGCGTTGCAGAGATGGCCGCGCCGCACAGGAGCTGGAACAGGCCGTCCCGCGCGGGTTTGAATTGCGCGGAGGCCTCTTGCGTGATGCGTTCCACGTCGCTCAAGGTAAACAGGCCGTGCAGGCGGTCTTCGTCGTCCACTACCAACAGTTTGTTGATACCGGGATGATCGGTGAAAAATCGGTCGGCCACCTTAATTGGATCCGGGTCAAGGTCCTTTTGCTTTATGGTATGGACCTTGTCGCGTGGGATGGCGGCCTCGGCGACCTGGCGGTCGGCGTAGCGTGGTTTCACCACGCTGCCGGAGAGCAGACCGGAAAGGCGGCCGTTGCCGTCCACCACGGGAAAGGTGCTGAAGGTGTAACGGCGGTCTTCAATGATCTCGAGCACATCGCCTACGCTTAGGTCGGGCGTGACGGTGATGGGTTCTTGAATCAATCCATGCACATGATTTTTTACGCGGCTAACTTCCTTGAGCTGCTGTTTCTCAGTCATGTTGTAATGAATGAGGCCAAGGCCGCCGTTGAGCGCCATGGCGATGGCCATGCGGTGTTCGGTGACGGTATCCATGTCGGCGGAGACAATGGGTAGATGCAAATTGAGGCCTTCGGCAAGGGAGGTATCCAGCACGGCATCGCGCGGCAGGATGTCGGAATACAGCGTGGCGAGGGTGACGTCGTCGTAGGTCAGGCCGATGTCGGCGTGCCGCGGGAAGAAGGTGTCCGCGGGCAAATAAAACTGGGAATCGGTATCCGAAGGGTTCTGTTCAGCCGCCATGGCCGAACCTGCCAGAGAGAGGGCGGGCTTGGCAAGCGGGAAGTGTCAGTCGGCAAGGATCCGGCGGGCGATGTCGCTGGAGGATTTGCCGGGCACATGACCGAGCACCGTAATGCGGCCGCCTTGCGCGGCGATCACGGCGCGTTCCTCGGCGGGCAGATCTTCCACCTCATAATCGCCGCCTTTTACGTAAACATCAGGCTGGGTCAGTTCCAGAAATGTGGTGGCTCGCAGTTCATCGAAAATGAAGACTGCATCCACGGCCTCGAGGGCAGCGATCACGGCGGCGCGGTCGGCCTCAGAATGGATGGGGCGATCGGGTCCTTTGAGTTCGCTGACAGAACGGTCGCTGTTCAAACCCACGATCAGGGCACCTGCTTCATTGCGCGCGGCTTGGAGGTAATTCACGTGGCCGGCATGGAGAATATCAAAGCATCCGTTGGTGGCGGCCAGCGGTTTGCCCTGCGCTCGGAGTGCCTCTCGCCAGGCGGGCAAGGAATCGGCAGAGAGAATTTTTTCCTTAAAATTCAACAGGCGAATCCTGCCGTAGTGGGCAAGGGCTTGTCAATCGGGCGGGCGCGGCGTAGATTCGGGACGTGAACGCGGAGGTCACGCTGGTCCAGATTCGCGGCATTCTGCCGGCCCATAGCGGTGCTGCGATATTTCTCGGCAACGAGGAGAAGGTTTTCATCATTCAGGTGGAGGCCGCCATGGCGCAGGTGATCGGCAATTTTCTGAGCGATACTCCCAAGGAACGCCCCCTCACTCATGATCTCATGTCGAATGTCTTTCAGGGATTCGGTATTGAAGTGGAGCGGGTGGTGGTGACGGAACTCAAGAATTCCACCTACTTCGCTCGCATGATTCTCAAGATGGAGAATGAGCTGGGCACCAAGATCGTGGAGCTCGACGCGCGTCCTAGCGATTGCCTGGCCATTGCCGCGTCCCAGAAAATTCCCGTGTATGTCAGCAGCACGCTTTTTGCCGAAGTGGAGGACATGAGCGAGGTGCTTGAGCAGATCAATCAAAGCCGGGAAGAGGAGGCCGACTCGGAGGATGAGTAAGGCGCTGCCGGAAGGTCCTCTGGCATTCGTACACGGTGACGACGATTTTGCCGTGGCCCAGCGCGCGCGGCAAATTTACCACGGCTGGTGCGAAGCCGAAGGCGGTGAGGATAACGAGATCATCGAGGCGCATTCCGCCAACGCCGGGGAAGCCGTCAAGGCGCTCGGTCGCTTGCATGAAGCCATTGATACCCTGCCGTTTTTTGGCGGCGGCAAAGTGGTCTGGTTCAAGGACTGTAATTTTCTCGGGGACGACCGGACTGCTAAGGTCAATGATGTCAGTTCCGGATTAGCCG
>DPAW01000184.1 GCA_003517285.1 Verrucomicrobiales bacterium | reverse complement strand
GGTGGGCATGGCGCCTGCCGCAGAGCGTTTTGGGAATAGCCATGTGGAGGCAACCGGCACGCCTGTGCGGGATGCTTTTCGAGGGCTGGATCAGCGCGCCAGTCGCGAGGCGCTTGGGCTTCCTCCGGATCAACCGATGGTGTTGGTGATCGGCGGCAGTCAGGGCGCGCGCGGGGTAAACCGTCTGGTCACGGCCGCGTCCACCGAATGGCGTGGAGTTTCCCTACTGCACGTATGCGGCGCCACGGATGAAGCTGAAGTGCGTGCAGCGTATGCTGGGGCGGCTAACGAGTTGCAGGTGCATGCATTCCTGAAGGACATGCCGCAGGCCTTGGGAGCGGCCACGCTGGCTGTGAGCCGGGCCGGCGCTTCCTCGATTGCGGAGCTGGCTGCCGCGCGTGTGCCGGCGGTGTTCATTCCACTGCCCAACTCCGCGGATGACCATCAACGCGCCAATGCGGCGGTGGTGGTTGCGGCGGGAGGCGGGAAGGTGTTGGAGCAGCATGTAACTTCTTCCGGCGAACTGGCTCGAGTTGTGGAGGAGCTGTTGCAGGATGATCCTGCCCGGACAAAAATGGTCGAAGGCATGGCGGCCTTGGATCGGCCAGAATCCGCGACGCAGATTGCCGACAGAATTCTGCGTCGATTGTGAAGAAGGCCGCATGGACAGGTGGTCGCCGACGGCGTAGGAAAAGGCCTGAATGAACCGTTTATCCCGCGAACAGGTGGAGCAATGGCTGGCGGACGCGCAGCCGAGTGCTTCGGTGTATCTCGTGGGCGCGGGAGGGTGCGGGATGAGCGGGCTGGCGCATTTGTTGTTGGATCTCGGTTTGGCGGTTCAAGGCTCCGATCTGCGTGACCATGCCGGCTTGCGGTCATTGTGCGAACGCGGGGCGGTGGTGCATGAAGGGCATGCCCCAGAACAGTTGCGTGCGGCCCAGCCGGACTTGGTGGTGTATAGCTCGGCCATTCGCATGGATAACCCGGAACTGGCGTTGGCTCAGCAGCTGGGTATTCCTCTGGTACGCCGCGCGGTGTTGTTGGCAGCATTGGCGCATCAACGCCGGGCGGTTTGTGTGGCGGGCATGCATGGCAAGACCACCACGACTGCATTGCTGGCTTACGCGCTGGAGCAATTGGAGGCACCGGCTGGGTTCGCAGTGGGTGCCGGGGTGCCGCAATTGGGGCGTTCGGCCCGAATGGGCGGGGATGCCTCGGCTTGGTTTGCCGTGGAGGCGGATGAAAGCGACGGGACCTTGCGGGAGTTTCATCCTGAACAGGCCATCGTGCTTAACATTGATGAGGAGCACTTGGATTATTTCGCCAACTTCCAGGCGGTTTGCGATGAGTTTATGACTTTTGCTGAGCAGACTCATGGACGACTCATTTTTTGTGCGGATGATGCGTGCCTGCTGGAGTTGTTTGGCGGGCACGCGCGGGCGGTGAGTTATGGGTTTAACCCAGCGGCCGATTACCGGGCCGAGGTGAGGGGATCAGGCCGGTTTACTGTGGAGTGTGCTGGTGAAGCGCTGGGGGAATTTTCGCTGAAATTGTGGGGAGAGAAAAATATTTCCAACGCCGTGGCGGTGGTGGCGTTTCTACATGCCAACGGCTTTGAGGCGGACGTCATTCGCGAAGCGCTGAAGGGGTTTCAGGGAGCGGATCGAAGACAGCAGGAATTGTTTTGCGACGAACGATTCAGGATCTTTGATGATTACGGACATCATCCGGCGGAAATTGAGGCGACCTTACGGGCGATCCGCGAGCAGTGTGCGGGCCGTTTATTAGTGGCGTTTCAGCCGCATCGTTATTCGCGTACGCAACATTTGCTCAGTGAATTTGCCTCCTGCTTTGGGGAGGCGGATTTGTTGTGGATCACCGAAGTGTACGCAGCCAGCGAGGAACCGATTGCGGATATTCATGGGCAGCGGTTGGTCGAGGCCATTGCGGCGACCGGACAACCGGCTGCGTTTGCGGCGACGTTGGATTTATTGCGAAACAAAGTGCGACAGGCACTGAAGCCGGGGGATGTGGCGGTGTTTTTGGGCGCGGGTGACATCACGCAAGTGGCACACGCATTGGCAAAGGATTTACACATGATAGGCACAACCCACGCACAGGCATTGCGCGAATTGGTGAGCACCGATAGCGAGGTGCTGGAAAATGAGCCACTGGCCAAGCGCACAACACTGGGGGTGGGCGGTCCAGCAGAAGTCTTAGTCACGCCAGCCAATGAAACGGATTTGGCTGCAACGATGCGGTATGCAGCGACTCATGAAGTACCCGTGTTTCTACTTGGGCGGGGTTCGAACCTGGTGATTCGCGAGGGAGGTATTCGAGGGATTGTAATTTGTTTGCGCCACGAGGGGTTTACGCAAATCGAGGTTCGGCAAAATATTTTGCATTGCGGGGCTGGAGTGCGCTTGAAACACATTGCCAATACGGCGCGCGATGCCGGCTTGGCAGGGCTGGAGTTTCTGGAGGGCATTCCAGGCTGTCTGGGAGGTGCGCTACGAATGAACGCGGGGGCTTGGGGCGGAGAGACATTTGAGCAGGTTGAGTCGGTGCGGTTTATGACGCGTGATGGCCAGATCGAGGAACGGACGGGTTTCGAAATGGGTGCGGTGTATCGGAGTTGCCCTGTGTTAAGGGATCACATTGCCCTGAGCGCGGTGTTGCGCGGGAAATTGGAGGGCCGGGAAGAGGTCCGGGCGCGTATGGATGCCTTACGACAACAACGAACTGAAAGCCAGCCGCACAATCGTAGCGCCGGTTGCATGTTTAAGAATCCTGAGACCACGTCGGCGGGCAAATTGGTCGATGAATGTGGGCTTAAGGGCTTGCGTATAGGCGGTGCGATAGTTTCCGAGCGCCATGGAAACTTTATCATCAATGATGGCACCGCAACGGCAAATGATGTGCTAACGCTAATCGAGCAAGTACGGGAGCGCGTGAAAACTGAACGCGGAGTCGATCTTCACACCGAGGTGCAGGTGGTAGGGGAACC
>DPAW01000374.1 GCA_003517285.1 Verrucomicrobiales bacterium | reverse complement strand
GGCCTCAACCTCGCCTCCAGCGGCGCCAGCATTCGTCCGGAAATTCGCGGTGAATTCCGCCATTACGGTATTAGCCGTGAGCAGTTTTACAAAAACCACCGCGACGGTTCCGGTCGCATGTACTCCGCCACTCCCTTTCGCGGCTGGATTCTGAAGATCGCGCCTGACGGCAAGACCACTCCCTTCGCGCCCGGCTTTCGCTCCCCCAACGGCGTGAACTTCGACAGCGCCGGTCGCCTGTGGGTCACCGACAACCAGGGAGACTGGCTCGGCACCAGCAAGCTCTTCCATGTGAAAGAAGGTAATTTTTACGGGCACCCCGCGAGTCTTGTGTGGACCGGCCAATGGGAGGTTGGGCGCAATCCACTTAAGGTGGCGCCGGCCGAATTCGATGCCCAACGCCATCGCGCCGCCGTGCTGTTTCCGCAAGGCAGCATGGCCAATAGCCCCACCCAAATGCTCACCGACACCACCGGCGGCAAGTTCGGCCCGTTCTCAGGGCAATTGCTCGTGGGCGAAATGAACCGCCCGCGCATTCTGCGCGTGTTGGTGGATGAAGTGGCCGGTCAAACACAGGGCGCCTGTTTACCTTTCATCGATGGCGGCGGCCTGCACCGCGGCATGCATCGCTTTGCCTTCGCCCCCGACGGCAGTCTCTGGACGGGTTCCACCCACCTCTCCTGGGCCGGAGGTAGCGGATTGCAACGCGTCACTTGGACCGGCAAAACCCCATTGGAATTGGCCGGCATGAAACTCACCGAGCGCGGCTTCGACCTCACCTTCACCCATCCACTGGGCAACGTGAAGGCGACTCAGTTTGAGTTCCAGCGATACTACTACAAATACCATCAAAGCTACGGCTCACCGCAACTCGGCAAGGAAGCCATCGACGTCACGGCGTTGGAGATGGGCAAGAACGGCAAGACTGTTTCGCTCGCACTCGATAAATTAAATCCCGGCTACGTCTATCAGCTGACCCTCAAGAACGTCACCGCCAAGGACAAAACGCCCACGCTGAACACCTTCGTCTGCTACACGCTGAACACCCTCACCAACGGTGACGACAAAGCGCCGCATCTCGTCGCTGCCATCTCCGGCGGCGGCTCCACGGCCAAGCAGGTGAAAGCGAAGCCTGTAAAACTGACCACCTCGCCGCAGGAATTGGACGCCGCCTTTGCCGGCCGACAGGGTCCAACCTTTGATAATCGTAACGGCGGTTTTTCCGGCAAGGGCTACGCTGATTTCGTCGGCAAATCCGGCGAGCATCTCGAATGGATCGTAACCGCGCCCGAAGCAACAACCTACCAACTCGCCATCCGCTACGCCCTCGCGGGCGGCAACCGGCCCTTGGCCTTGAAGGTTAATGGCAAGGTCATTCAAAAATCGCTGCCCTTCAATGACACAGGCGACTGGACGAGCTGGAAGAATTTGAACACGGAAACCGCGCTGCAAAAGGGAGAAAACCAAATCCGTCTGGAATCCATCGGTGCCAGCGGCCCAAATGTCGATCGCCTCACCCTCAAGCGACGCTGATCCATGCCGCAAACGGTTGCCACCTTTTACCGTTTCGTGGATCTCCCCGACTGCGAAGCTTTCCGCGATCGATTGGAAACCGAATGCCGCTCCCATGACGTGCGCGGCATGATCATCCTCGCCACCGAAGGACTCAACGCCACCATTGCCGGACCCAAGTCGGGCGTTGATGCCGTGCTGCAATTCATCCGTGCGGACCAACGTTTCGCCGGCATGCCTCATCGCGAATGTGAGACGGATCGCGACACTTTTCACCGATTGCGTCTGGTCATTCGCCAGGAGATCGTGACGCTGGGCGACCCTTCGGTAAACCCCAATGACGCCGTGGGCGAATACGTCACCCCGGAAGATTGGAACGCGCTGATTAGCGATCCCGACGTGCTGTTGATTGATACCCGCAACGATTACGAAGTGGAGCTCGGCACATTTCAGGGCGCCACCAACCCGCACACCGCCACCTTCGGCGAATGGAATACCTATGTGCAATCGCAGTTGGCCGAAGCCAAACATCAGAAGGTTGCCATGTTCTGCACCGGCGGCATCCGCTGTGAAAAGGCCTCGGCGCATTTACTGAAACAGGGGTTTGAAAACGTGTACCACCTGCAGGGCGGTATCCTGAATTACCTACAACAGACCACCGCGGACGACAGCCTGTGGGAAGGCGAATGCTTTGTATTCGACCATCGTGTGTCCGTGACGCACGGGCTGAAGGAAGGCGAGAGCCGCGTGTGCTTCGGCTGCCGGTGGCCGCTCAAGCCCGAGGACATGAATTCGCCCGAATACGAGGAAGGCGTCTGCTGCCCGCGCTGTTCCGCCGATCTCAACGACTCCCTCCGCGCCAACCGCCGCGAACGCCAACGCCAGCAATCCCTCGCCCGCACCCGCGGCGGCAAACATATTGGGCAACAATTTGAGGCGCCCAAAAACTGATCAGGAAATCGTCTCCGCCCCGGCAATCTCCGACGATTTACAGGCGGTCTTGATCAGTTTTTTCAAGGTGGGCAAATACGCGTCGTCGAGGCGCTTGAGGTTAAGTAGATTTGCCGGTCTTGTGCGGGCCCAGTTTTTTTATGCCGCCTTGCAATCGGCGAGCTGTTGATCGTCCTTAATGCTGGCAATGGATTTGCCCACATCGGCGGCGTTTTTCTGAGTCTTGAGTTCTGCTACCTTACTTCAACACATTGATCGTGCAGTTGATTTCCGAGCGCACGGATTCGCCCTTGGCACCCTTAAGATTGTAGCGAATGCGCAGGGTCATGCACTTCTGCAGGTCAGGTATTTGCAGTGTGATGGTTTTACCATCGGCACTGAGGGTGGCCATGGAAACCTCAAGCTGATCGCGGCCCTGCTGATCGGGATTGCTCACCTTGTAATCGCGTGAACCGTAGCCGCGCGTGCGGCGGTAGTTGCACATCTCGGCGGCGTAACTGCCAGCATCGGTGGCGGTGGCTTGATCAAGCGGCTCACTGAAGGTGAGACTCACGCCCTTTTTGCTGGCGGCGTACTTCACCGGAACATGCAGCGCTTTGCCGGTGTAGCGGAAACGATAGAAACCGCCCGGACGCGATTTGTTGCCGGCCCAGCCAAAGAGTCCGCAGGCATAGAGCTGACCGTCGACCGGATGAAAGCGGCCGCGCATCACTCCCGTAGGCGTTTCGCCCAGCGGA
>DPAW01000305.1:926-7728 GCA_003517285.1 Verrucomicrobiales bacterium | reverse complement strand
CGCGGTCGAGCCATTTCAGGGGGCGGCCACCGGCGTGGGCGGGATAATCCGCGATATTTTCACCATGGGCGCGCGCCCGGTGTGCGCGATCAACTCCCTGCGCTTTGGCGAGTTGGATAATAGCGAGGTGCGACGGCTCTTCCGCGGCGTGGTCAGTGGCATTGCGCATTACGGAAATTGCTTCGGCATTCCGACCGTGGCCGGCGAGGTGTATTTCGATAAAAGCTATGAAGGTAACCCGCTGGTAAACGCCTTTGCGCTTGGCGTATTGCGGCATGATCAAATTGCGCGCGGTGCGGCCAAGGGTGTGGGCAATCCGGTGTTTTATGTCGGGCCGGCCACCGGTCGCGATGGTCTGGCGGGCGCGGCATTTGCCTCGCAAGATCTCACCGAGGAATCGGCCGAACAACAACGCAGTGCCGTGCAGGTGGGAGATCCCTTCATGGAGAAGCTCTGCATGGAGGCCTGTTTGGAATTGCTGGCGACCGGCGCGGTGGCGGGCATTCAGGACATGGGCGCGGCGGGCCTCACGTGTTCCACCTGCGAAACGGCTGCGCGCGGCGGCGCGGGCATTGAGATTGATCTGGCCAAGGTGCCTCAACGCAGCCCGGGTATGACGCCCTACGAGATTCTGTTGAGCGAATCGCAGGAGCGCATGCTCATCATCGTCACCAAGGGGCGAGAGGAAGAGGTGAAACGCATTTTTGACAAATGGGATTTGCCGTGGGCGGAGATTGGGTTTGTGACCGATTCCGGCCAGATGGTGGTGAAAAATCACGGCGAGGTGGTGGCAGATTTACCGGCCAGCAAGCTGGCTGATGATGCGCCAATATATCACCGCGAAGCCAAGGAACCGGCTTACCTAGCCGAGGTGCGTAGCTTCACATTGGCCGGCGTGGAGGATTTGAAGGATCCCACTGAGGCGCTGGAAAAGCTGCTGGAATGGCCCAGCATCGCTTCGAAAAACTGGGTCTACCGCCAGTACGATCACATGGTGCGCGCCAACACGATGGTGAATCCCGGCAGCGATGCCGCGGTGATTCGCATCAAGGCCGACAGTGTGCCGGGTGGCGATGATCGTGAGGACTTTCCCGAGAAACTTGTGGCGCTGGCGGTTGATTGCAACGCGACGCACGTGTACCTCGATCCTTACGAAGGCTCCAAGGCGGCGGTGGCTGAATGCGCTCGCAACCTGGCCTGCAGCGGCGCCACGCCGATTGGGACCACGGATAATTTGAATTTCGGGAATCCGCACAATCCTGAGCTCTTTTGGCAGCTCAAGGAAGCGGTGCGCGGTTTGGCCGAGGGCTGCATCGCCTTTGATGCACCGGTGACCGGCGGCAACGTGAGTCTCTACAATCAGAATCCGGACGGGGCGATTGATCCCACGCCCACCGTAGCCATGGCCGGGTTGGTGGAGGAGGAACGGCACGTGACCACGCAGTGGTTTAAGGAGGACGGCGACGCCGTAATTCTTCTGGGCTCCCCAGTGGACTCCGAAGATGCCCTGCAAGGTCTGGGCGGCTCGGCTTACCTGCAGGTTGCGCATGAGGCCAAGACCGGTCAACCGCCCCGCTGCAATCTCGAAACCGAACGCACGCTGGGCACCACGTTGCTGGGCCTGATCCAGAGTGATCTGGTGAAAAGTGCACACGACTGCTCCGAGGGCGGCCTAGCGGTGGCACTGGCCGAGTGCACCTTTTCGGAGCTGGAAGCCCGCAATACACCGCGTTTTCTCGGGGCGGAAATCGACTTGTCTACTGTGGAAGATGTCCGTCTGGATGCGTTGCTCTTTGGCGAGAGCCACGGGCGCGTGGTTATCACCACCTCCGAGTTGGACGCGGTGAAAGCCGTGGAGCGCGCCAAGCTTTTGGGCGTGCCGGCCCAACGGATTGGCACCGTGGGTGGTAAACAGCTTAAGCTCAGGACTCTCACCGGCGACCATCATTGGGAGGTTGTGGGTTTGCATGATCTCTGGTGGAATTCAATCGGAAACGCGATGGCATAATGAAGTAATGATTTTCTCAGATAATAGCTCCTCAAAATTGTCGGTTGATCCCCGAGTTGTTGATGGGGATTCTCTTCGTGAGGAATGCGGTGTTTTCGGAATATTCGATCATGCTGACTCAGCTACTTTGACCACATTAGGATTGCATGCCTTACAGCACAGAGGGCAGGAGGCAGTAGGTATTGTAAGTTCAGATGGTAAACAATTTTATGCTGAGCGTCGGTTGGGATTAGTAAGTGAAAACTTCACTAAACCCCGGATAATCGATCGGCTAAAGGGTGGGAATGCGATTGGTCATGTGCGTTATTCCACTACGGGTGATACTATTCTCCGGAACGTTCAACCGCTTTTCGCCGATCTTGCCGGAGGAGGATTTGCTTTGGCTCACAATGGGAATCTAACAAACGCTCTTTCACTTAGAAAAGACCTAGAGAAAGCCGGTGCGATATTTCAATCTACTTCTGATACAGAGACGGTACTCCACCTTGTAGCGCGCAGTGAAAAAACAAAGACCATAGACCGGTTTGTGGATGCGCTAGCTCAGGTTGAAGGGGCATATGCCTTGTTGGGGTTAACCAATAAAAAAATGATCGGTGTTCGTGACCCTCTTGGTATAAGGCCATTGGTGCTCGGCGAGCTGGATGGAAGTTATATTTTGGCATCGGAAACCTGTGCATTGGATATCATCGGGGCTAATTTCATTCGGGAAATAGAAAATGGTGAGGTGGTTGTTATTACCAAACGCGGACTAAAGAGTTATCATCCGTTTCCGAAAAAGAAAGTTCGGCACTGTATTTTCGAATATATTTACTTCGCTCGGCCCGACAGCATCGTGGGTGGGCATAGTGTCTATGAATGTCGAAAAAGCCTTGGACGCGAACTGGCAAAGGAGAGTCATGTAGAGGCTGATATGATCATTCCGGTGCCGGATTCTGGTGTGCCGTCGGCCGTTGGATACTCCGAGGAATCTGGTGTGCCATTTGAGTTGGGTATTATACGTAATCACTATGTGGGCCGGACGTTTATTGAACCTCAGCAATCCATTCGGGCATTCTCAGTTAAGTTAAAACATAATGCTAATCGCGCGCTGGTTGGGGGAAAAAAAATTGTGTTGGTAGATGACTCTATTGTGCGCGGAACGACTTCGGTTAAAATAGTGCAGATGATGAGGGATGCAGGAGCTTCTGAAGTTCATATGCGAATTGCTGCTCCTCCAATTACCCATCCTGATTTTTACGGTATTGATACGCCAAGTCAGGATCAATTGTTGGCGGCAACGAAATCTCTTAAGGAGATGGGTGATTATCTTGGAGCTGATAGTTTATCTTTTCTCTCTGTAGATGGTTTATATCGAGCTATGGGACATCCCAAAGGTCGTGATAATGACTGTCCGCAGTATACCGATCACTGTTTCACTGGTGATTATCCCACCAATTTAATTGACGAACACGGAGAGCAAGATTTCAAACAGCTCTCGCTACTAACCGTTTCCAGTACACCAGAACAATAGCTAAAAAATCATGGCCAAGACCGCTTACGCTGCTGCTGGTGTTAATTTGGAAGTGAGTAATTCCCTGAAATCTGGCCTCGGTCGGTTGCTCTCGGCGGCATCCCGGCCCGAGGTGCTCGGCAAGGTCGGTGGCTTTGGCGGTTTGTTCGCGCTGAAGCCAGGCAAATACAAACAGCCCGTGCTCGTCTCCAGCGTGGACGGTGTGGGCACTAAGCTGAAGGTGGCTTTCGCCATGAACCGTCACCACACCATCGGTCAAGATTTGGTGAACCACTGCGTGGACGATATCACTGTGCTGGGTGCCGAGCCGTTATTCTTTCTCGATTACCTAGGCACTGGCGAGCTGAAGCCGAATGTGTTCGAAGAAATCGTAGCCGGCTTTGCTCAGGGGTGTGCGGAAAACAACTGCGCCCTGATCGGCGGCGAGACCGCCCAGATGCCCGGCTTTTACCAGAAAGGGGAGTACGACGTGAGTGGCACGATCGTCGGTGTGGTTGAGAAATCCCGCATGCTCGATGGACGCGGCATCAAGCTCGGCGACGCCGTAATCGGCCTGGCCTCCAGCGGGCTGCACACCAACGGTTATTCGCTCGCCCGCAAAGTTTTTTTTGACATCCTCAAGCTCAAGCCGCGCTCGCGTGTGCCGGAGCTGGGCGGCAGTGTGGGCGATGAACTGCTGAAGGTGCACGTGAGCTACGGTCCCGTGGTGCAGGCGCTGCTCAAGAGCTATAACAAGCCCGGCCGCGCCCGCGTGATCAAAGGCTTCGCGCACCTCACTGGCGGCGGGTTCCTAGACAACATCCCGCGTGTTCTGCCTAAAAACTGCGGTGTTACCATTGAGCGCGGCAGTTGGCCGGTGTTGCCGGTGTTTGAGTTGATTGAAAAATATGGCAAGGTGGACAACACCGAGATGCATCAGGTCTTCAACATGGGCATCGGCATGACCGCCATTGTCAGCGGCTCCAAGGCCGACAGCGTGTTACGCAGCATCCGTCGCCGCGGTCACGATGCCTGGATTGTCGGCGAAGTCACAAAGGGCCGCGGGAAGGTGAAACTGAGCTAATGAAAGTCCTACTCATCGGCGGCGGCGGCCGGGAACATGCGCTGGCGTGGAAGCTGGCACAGAGCGAGCGGGTGACCCAGCTGTGGGTGGCGCCGGGCAACGGCGGCATCGCGGGCGAATTTACACGCAACGGGGAGCCGGTGGAATGCGTGGCGGTGGGCGCGGAGGATTTGCCGGCACTGGTGATGTTCGCCAAGGAACAGAAGCCGGATCTCACGGTGGTGGGACCAGATAATCCGCTGGCGATGGGTATTGTGGATTTGTTCGAGGAACACGGCCTGCGCATTTGGGGGCCGAACCAGTCGGCGGCGCGGTTTGAATCGAGCAAGGTGTTCAGTCAGGATTTTATGGCGCGTCACAACATCCCCACGGCGCGCTCGGGCACATTCGATTTCCCCACGGCTGCCAAGGCTTTTGCCGCGGAGCTGGACGGCAAATGCGCGGTGAAGGCCGACGGGCTCGCGCTGGGTAAGGGCGTACTGTTGTGTCAAACGATCGAGGAATCCGAGGCGGCGATCGACTCGATCATGGTCGATGAACAATTCGGCGAGGCCGGCTCCAGCGTGGTCATTCAGGAATTTCTTGAGGGCATCGAGGTGAGCCTGCATGTGCTGGCCGATGGCCGGTCTTACATTTTGTTTCCCACCTCGCAGGATCATAAACGCGCGCTGGACGGTGATAAGGGTCTGAACACCGGCGGCATGGGCACCTATTCGCCCGCACCGTTTCTCACCGAGGAGGAACTGCAGGCCGCCGCGGCCGCAGTGGTGGAGCCGTGGCTGCGCGGTTGTGAGTCGGAGGGGATTGATTTTCGCGGGATGCTGTATCCCGGCCTGATGCTTACGGCCGATGGTCCGAAGGTGCTGGAGTTCAATGCACGCTGGGGCGACCCGGAAACACAGGTGTACCTCATGCGGCTTGAGACCGATCTGGTCGATCTCTTTGAGGCCTGCATCGACCGGCGCTTGGCCGAGATGGATGTGAGCTGGAAGTCGGAAGCCTCGGTCTGCGTAGTGATGGCTTCGGGCGGTTATCCGGGCAGTTATCCGAAAGGCGTGTTGATCGAAGGTATTGAGGACGCTGACGCGCTGGAGGGCGTGAAGGTGTTTCACGCCGGCACGCAGCTGGCCGATGGCGAGATTGTCACTAGTGGAGGCCGCGTGCTGGGTGTCACGGCGCTGGGCGCGGACCTCGCCGCGGCGCGGGATCAGGCCTATGCCGCTGTGGATAAAATAAAGTTTGAAGACGCGCATGTTCGCAGGGATATTGCCTCCAAGGCATTGCGGAATTAAAAACTTTCGCGCTGTCGCCCATCTAGGGCCATGAAAAAAGTTCTCTTTGTCTGTACGGGCAACATCTGTCGCAGCCCGATGGCCGAAGGTTTCTTCCGCGAACTGACCAGTGAGCGGGGAGGCTTTGAACCGCTGTCGGCCGGCCTGTCGGCCGTAGATGGCCAATCACCCAGCACGAACTCAGTGACCGCCATGGACGAGCTAGGCATCGACATCCGCGCCCAGCGTAGCACCCAGTTGACGCCCGAACTGGTGGCGGAGATGGATTACATTTTCGGGCTGGCCCACGGGCACGTGGACAATTTGGTCCGTTATTTTCCGCAGGCGCGGGAGAAGATTTTTTTACTGCGGGAATTTGTCGATACTCTACCCCGGAATGAAAGAGAGATTTCCGATCCCTTTGGCCGCGATCTGGGCGTCTATCAGGCTTGCCGCGATGAGATTAAGCAGGGCGTTGAATCGATCATCCCCTTTTTGGAACAACAATCAATGACAGACGAAATCAACACTCAGATGACATTTGCGCTGGGCGCGGATCATGGTGGATTTGAACTAAAGGAAAACCTGAAGGCTCACCTCGACGGGCAGGGTATTGCCGTGCAGGATTATGGTCCGGTTAGCGATGATTCCTGCGATTATCCTGACTTCGCACAGGCGGTGGCCCGCAGCGTGGCCAGCGGCCAGCACACTATGGGATTGTTGATTTGTAAAACTGGTATCGGCATGAGCATTGCCGCCAATAAAATTTCCGGAGTGCGCGCCGCGTTAGTGACTGATGCAGAGACCGCCGCGATCACCCGTCGCCACAATGACGCTAACGTACTGTGCTTGAGTGCGACTCAAACCGGGGCTGAAACAGCCAAGGGAATTATTGATGCCTTTTTGAAGGACGATTTTGAGGGTGGTCGCCATGAGCGTCGCTTGGATAA
>DPAW01000305.1:0-551 GCA_003517285.1 Verrucomicrobiales bacterium | reverse complement strand
CGTTTGGAAAAACAGCGGCAGCAGGAAAATATCGAACTGATCGCCAGCGAGAATTTTACCAGCCCCGCCGTGATGGAGACGCAGGGTTCCGTGCTCACCAACAAATATGCTGAAGGCTACCCAGGTAAACGTTGGTACGGCGGCTGCGAACACGTGGACGTGGCCGAGGAGCTGGCCATAGCCCGCGCCAAGGAAGTGTTCGGATGTGATTATGCAAATGTGCAGCCGCACTCTGGAAGTGGCGCGAACATGGGTGTGTACTTTGCTGTGCTTAAGCCGGGCGATAAACTGTTAACTATGGACCTTAGTCATGGGGGCCATCTAACACATGGAAACGCGGCGAATTTTTCTGGTAAATTCTATGAGATTGTCCATTACGGCGTTGGCAAAGAAGACGAGCGTATTGATTATGATCAACTTGCATCGATGGCCGTTGAGCACAAGCCAAGCATGATTACTGTGGGGGCCAGTGCCTATTCTCGTGTTATTGACTTTGAGCGCATGGGAGAGATTGCGCGTGATTGTGGGGCAATGCTTTTGGCTGACATTGC
>DPAW01000258.1:828-4928 GCA_003517285.1 Verrucomicrobiales bacterium | reverse complement strand
ATTCCGGGAAAGTCCGGAGTCCATCGAGCAACTCGAAGCACTCTCCGCCAAGGATACTTCGGAACTCCCCTCGCTCATCACGTCCCTTACCCCGATTGCCCTGCCCGTCCTGCTCATTGCCGGCGGCACTTTGATCGGGCACACCAACGCACCGGATACCTTGAAGCGTTTGATGTCCATTCTCGGCGATAAAAACATCGCGCTCGCCATCGCGGCCGGCCTGGCACTCTGGACGTTGGCCTCACGGGTGAAGGACACCAAAAAGCTCGGCGAACAAATGCAGGGTGCCCTACAGGAAGCCGGCCTGATCATACTCATCTGCTGCGCCGGTGGCGCCTTTGGCAGCATCCTGCTGCAGACCGGCATTGGCCCGCATCTACAATCTAAAATGGGATCGAATGTCGATGCCATCTGGCTCCTACCCTTGGCATTCATTCTCACAACCGTGATTCGAGCCGCCCAAGGCTCCGCCACAGTGGCCATGATTACCGCCGTCGGCATTTTCGGAAGCATGTTCACCTCCATGGATACCGCCAGCCAATCCTATCATGCCGTGTACCTCGCATTAGCGATCGGGTGTGGATCCAAGCCGTTGCCGTGGATGAACGATAGCGGTTTCTGGGTGATCAGCAAAATGAGCGGTATGACCGAAAAGGAAACGCTGCAAACCTTTACCGCCTGCCTGTCGATCATGGGAGTGGTGGGCATTATCATCACCATCATCGGTGCCAAATTGTTTCCGTTGGTCTAATGAAAACACTCCCGGTTATCCGTGGCGAACGGACCACGGATCCGGCAACCGGTCTGGAAGTCGTTTACCAGTGAAGTAATTAACGCTTCTTTTTCTGATCAAGAACATTCACTTGGCTCCGCTGCCGCGTAAGCTCAAGAATCTGTGCAGGCGTAGCGATACGGGAAATATTCAAGTAATCTGGCTGCACCTTGTCATTTTCCGGATAACCCTTTACGTGGACCGTGGCAATCTGCTCAAACAACGCCGCCAGTGCCACCTGACTCGAGGTAGTGTCGTACCCCCACAAAGTCACCGGACACACATAACCCAAATCCTGCACCAAACGAACGCACCGGCGTACATCCCATACTTGCATACCGGCTAGGGTTTGCCCCAACAACATAAAGCGTCTTCGTGAGTGTGTAATATGACGTTCATCCTGCGTCATTGCACTCAACCCAAACCCACGCGGCATGAAGGCCACGAACACCACATCTCCCTTTCGAACCCCAGACATGCGTTTTTCAATGGCCTGTTGTTCTTTATCCGTCACCGGTACATCCGCTTTGATTTTGGCGAGCTTCAATTCCTCACCCCAAACATCTGCAAAAGCCGGCCGCCCCAACTTTAAATATTTATTCCAATATTCCTCATTCAATACTTCCACATCCACCCGGCTCGGCTTTTCCAAGCCTTTACGATAGGCAATGTATGCGCGCAGCCGGATATGTTCCTGGCTATCGAAATCAATCGCCTCAAAAACCACGCCCTCGTATTCCGTACTAAAAGCACGCTTGGCATTTAGTGAGTTTTCTTTGGCCGGCCAACCCCGAAAAGTTTTGGTACGGAGAAGTTCTGCCGTCTTCTGGGAAGGTTTGGATTTATCGTCAGCTAGTTGGGTAAATGTCTCCTGAATATCAGCATTAATAGAGTCCGCCGGGAGTTCATTGAACACCTTTAATTGCTCCGGCTCAAAAAGTTTTACAGCCGCGACGGTGATAGGCCCTTCTTCTCCTTTGAGATGACGATTGAACCAGTTGAAAGCTGGCACTTGCAAGGGCTGAGTATCGCTGTGACCGCCAGGTACAATCGTCAGGCCAAGTTTGTTTCGCTGGCCATGCAGATCATAAATTCGCCGTACGCCATTGAACACATCCGTCACACCATCGAGTGGAAAAATCCGATCGTCATCCGTGTTCAAAATCATCAAGGGCCGTGGTGCAACCAATGCGGCAATATGGTCAAAATCCCACCGGTATGTATTCACGTGAAACATACTATCACAATGTCCTTCAACTACACCATGAGCCAATCGGCCACTATTTTGGAAACCGGCGTACACGTGGTTCTTTAGGCTGGTGATACCCGCCACTGGGGCGGATACCTTGATACGTTCATCCAACACGCTGATCCACCAACTGTAAGCACCACCGCCGCTGCGTCCTGTGACTCCAAACCTGTTCTTATCCACAAAATCCAAAGTCTCCAGATAATCTAATGCCCGGATGGAATTCCACGCCTCCACTGAGGCGGACGAATATCCCCGTGAATTCCACCACCACATATCGTGATTATAAGTACCGTGATGAATACCCTCGATTTCACCTAACTGAAGGGTATCTATGGTAAGGCACACATACCCGTGCCGTGCGAACCAGATACCGTGATGCTGATAATGCACCTTGTTACCATAGCTCACGCCGTCCTTTTTCACCTTGCCATGACCACACACATACAGGATCGCCGGGGCAGGTTTCTTGAGGCCCTTGGGTATATACAAATTAGCCGTCACGTACAGGCGCGGGATGGATTGATAGTGCAGCTTCCATACCTCGAAATCCTCATGATCAAGCTTGCCGGTGACTGTTGCCTTGAGAGGCGTGCGTTTAGGGGCCGGATCCAGACCCAGCATTTCATGCATTTCCCGCCGAAAACGGTCTTTGCGCGCGTTCCAGTCCTCAAGGGTCTTTACGTCGGCCAGACTGTCGGCCGCCAAGCGGTCGGTCTCCGCCTGAAAATACCGCGCCAACATCTTGTCGCCGGGCGTGTTGAACACCGCCCCCATTACTGAGGAGACGCCAAATAAAAAGACAAACAGAGGTTTCATGTTACTTTCCTGAAATGCACCAAAGGCTCTTGTATGTGCGCACAAAAATATCTCCACCGGCAAAGGCCATGGACGACTGCGTCATCTCGCCCAGTGCGTTGGTGGCCAAGAGTTCAAATTTCGGCACCGCCCGCAGGACAAAGGCATCGCCCGATTGGTTGATGGCATACAACTTGTCGCCGGCCACCACCATGGAGGACCATGATTTGCCGTTGCCTCCGGTACCACGCAATCGCTCCTCCCAAACCACTTTACCCTGCCGCACCTCGAGGCACTGAGCGACTCCATCCTCATTCAAAATATATACATGCCCACCCACCAACACGCCGGAACCAATTCGCTGTTTTTCCCGGGGGCGTGTCCACAACCGATGCGTGGCCGTCACATCCCCCACTCCACCAGCTCGCACGCCCATGGCGGTACCGCGATATCCGCCCATGGCCACGATGATGCCATTTTCATAAATGGGAGAAGTATACACCAACGGATTAAGCCCGCGGCAACTCCAAATCTCTTTGCCTTTCAGCGGATCAAACGCCACCACCCGATTCGGATAGGACATCAGCAATTCATAGCCGCGTTTGCCATCGATCAAAATTGGTGTCGTCCAGGACCCCACCCATTTGCCGCGTTGGCCTTTCTCCGCAATGCCCGAATCGCCGCCGGCCTCATCATGTTGCCATGTGGTTTTGCCGTCTTTGAGATTCAGAGCGATGAGGAAGGTCCGTTTGCCGGGACCGAAATTCAGGAAGCACAGGTTCTGGTAAATGACAGGAGAAGCGGCGTTGCCCCAGATGTGTTCTTGCACACCCAAGTTGCGCCGCCACAATTCCTTGCCCTCCAAATCATAACAGAACACCCCGGCCGAAGCATGCGACACGATGACGTGTTTTCCGTCAGTAACCGGCGAAGCGGAGCTGTATGGATTCGTGCGATGCGTCGGTTCTTTCGTGGCGTATTCCACTGATTTTCGCCAAAGCAAGCGGCCGTCTTCGCGGTGGAAACAAAGTAGTTGGCGCTCCCCTTTCGCTTCGATGGCCTGCGTGACAAATACCTTGTCGCCCCACACAACCGGCGAGGAATTCCCCCGTTCCGGCAGGTCAATACGCCAGCGGACATTTTTGTCCCGACTCCAAGTGGTGGGATAATTCTTCCCTTCCGCCTTCCCTGTCCCCAATGCCCCGCGCCATCCAGGCCAGTTTTCGGCGAATGAAGTGAAGTTCAGGAAAACAAAAAACGCCACGCATCGAACAACAATCG
>DPAW01000258.1:0-453 GCA_003517285.1 Verrucomicrobiales bacterium | reverse complement strand
CTAGGTCGCCATCACGGGCGGCTCAGGCACGGGTTCATCGGGAGCATTGCGCTGGCGCCACTCGCGGTAGAGCTTGAGCGGGTTCCGGTAGATGATGTACCCGGCCAGCATGAGCATCCCGATGAATACCAACACGGGCACAACAATGGCCAAGATGGCCGTAATCACAGCTCCAACGCCTTCGCCGGTGGACACCAGCCAGTTGGCTGATCCACCGGTCAAGGCAGAGGACGCCCCGCGGGTTACAGTGGTGGTCACCTGCACTGCGCCGGCCGCGCCGCCGCCGGCGATTGCCGCAAGCGACCATTTCAGCCACGGACTCATGTCCTGACCAAACACCGACGCCGAAGTCAGCGTACCGGCCACCACGGCCGCCGGGGTCGCCACGGTGTCCAGAGCGTTATCGAGCCAAGGGATGTAATAGGCACCCACCTCAAGGAGCGCCGCCAAGCC
>DPAW01000079.1:4326-5935 GCA_003517285.1 Verrucomicrobiales bacterium | reverse complement strand
AAACACCGGCATCCGCAACCTGCCACCTTCCCAGCCGCCGCTTATCTGGTACGCCGGATTGCAGAAAGAATTTCCCGAACTCGGGAATGGTGGCGAATCCGCCATTGCTGGCCCGATCTATCGCCACCGCCAAACGTATCCCGCAAAGCTCGCCTTGCCCGCGCGCTACGAGAGTTGCTGGTTCATCGGCGAGTACGCCCGAGGCTGGGTCAAGGCCGCGAAACTGGATACCCAGGGCAAACTCCAGAGCATCCATCCTGTTCTTCCGCCCCTGCGGCTAGGTAAGCCCACCAACCTCAAGCTCGGACCGCAAGGCCGCCTGCACGTGCTGTACTACACTAAGGATGATCAGGGTGCCCTCGTACGAATCGAAAACAAAGGCGCCGTCAAGAGTGCCATTGCGCAGGCGCTCGTCCATGGTTTGGAACAACCCCCGCGCCACTTGAAGAAATCCCCGCTCGCCAAGCGTGGCCTCCAGCTTATGACCAAGAGTGACTGCCTCAACTGCCATCAATGGACGCGCCCGCTGGTGGCCCCCACGTTCTTCGAGATCGCCGAACGCTACCGCGACGACAAGACGGCTCCAAAAAAATTGACGGACAAAGTGCTCCAAGGCGGCGTTGGCGAGTGGGGTCAAATACCCATGGCACCGCATCCCCAGCACACCGCCAAGGAAGCCCGCGCCATGGTCGACACCATCCTGTTCCTTAACCAATTGAAAAAGTAACCCAACCTCATGCACCGCCACCTCCTCCTCGCCCCACTGTTTCTCCTCCTCTTTATCACCCTCCCCCTCGGGGCTGATGGCCTGCGGGTGGGCACGGCGGTGGTGGATATTTCGCCGACGGTGAAACCGTTCCAGTTGCGCTCGGGCAAATCGACTTACGTGCACGATCCCTTGCATGTGCGGGCGGTGGCATTTGAAAACGGCCAGGGCCGCGCGGTGATTGCCGTGATGGACGCCATCGGCGTGGGCCACGAGATGTGCGACGAAGCCAAGGCCGCCGCCGCCAAGGTCACCGGTTGGAAGCCTGAGCACATGCTCATCTCCGGCACGCACACGCACACCGCACCCAAAGGCGGCGACACCTCGCCCGGACGTATCGCCTACGAGAAGACCCGACGCGAGGGCCTGCGCCAGGCGCTCATCCAAGCCATCCAATCATTGGAACCGGCGAAGGTCGGCTTCGGCTCCGCCGAGGAAGCCAGCGAAGTGTACAACCGCCGCTGGTATCTCAAACCCGGCCGGATGGATCCCAATCCTTGGGGGCTCCAGGATAAGGTGCGCATGAACCCGCCGCGCGATGCAATTGTAAAACCGGCCGGGCCGATTGATCCCCAGCTGTGCGTGATCTACGCCCGCACGAACCGCGGCAAACCGCTGGGTTTGATCGCCAACTACGCCCTGCATTACGTCGGCGGCATTCCGCGCGTCACCGAACAGGACGGCCGCGTGGTCGGCATGGCCTCGGCCGATTACTTTGGGGAATTTGCCCGTATCATGCCCCACCGCGTGGGCGGTCTGAATCCGCCGGACAATTTCGTGGCCATAATGAGCAACGGTGCCTCGGGCGACATCAACAATATCGACTTCGACAGCAAACGCCCG
>DPAW01000079.1:2774-4238 GCA_003517285.1 Verrucomicrobiales bacterium | reverse complement strand
GGCAAACCGCTGGGTTTGATCGCCAACTACGCCCTGCATTACGTCGGCGGCATTCCGCGCGTCACCGAGAAGGATGGCCGCGTGGTCGGCATGGCCTCGGCCGATTACTTTGGGGAATTTGCGCGCATCATGCCCCACCGCGTCGGCGGCCTGAATCCGCCGGACAATTTCGTGGCCATAATGAGCAACGGTGCCTCGGGCGACATCAACAATATCGACTTCGACAGCAAACGCCCGCCGCGCGCGCCCTTCGAGCAGGTGCGCGTGGTCGCCACCAAGACCGCCACCGCCGCCTGGCGTGCCGTGAAAGACATTGAGACCTATCACGACAACCCCATCATCGCCATGCGCCAGCGCGAGGTGGAACTGCGTTACCGCGTGCCCACGGACACCGAAGTGGCTCGCGCCCGCCAGATTCACGCGCTGCCGGCCAAGGAACGCTCGGAGCTTCACAGCAAGGCCAGTTCCTACGCCACACACACGATGCGATTCGCCGAACCGGACGCCCCTCGCACGGAGAAGGTCATCATCCAAGCTATCCGCATCGGCGACCAAGCCATTGTCTCCATGCCGTTTGAAGTGCTGGTGGAGATTGGTTTAGAGATCAAAGACAAGAGCCCGTTTCCATATACGTTTCTCATCGAACTGGCCAACGGCGGCTACGGCTATCTCCCGCCGCCCAACCAACACGAGCTCGGCGGCTACGAAACCTGGCTAGGCACTTCTCGTTTCCTTCCCAACGCCTCCCCCCTCCTCACGCGTAATCTGCTGGAAATGCTGAAGGAACTTCAAAAAGTTAATTGATCTTTTCCAAGGCGAAATATACAGGCATTCCGTAAGCATTTGACAGCCCTTATTGGGGCCACCACACTGAAACCCGATTGATGGCATGAATCGGTTTTTCCTCATCTTCACCTTGATCGCTCCCTTTGCCCTACAACCGTGCGTGGCGGAGCCATTGGCGTTGGTCCAGGCGCATTGCGTGAAGTGTCACGGGCAGGACGGCAAAGTGAAGGGGAAAGTCAATCTTCTGCCGTTCAAGACGTTGGCGGATATGCAGGCGCGGCCGGTTTTATTGGAGGACATGATTGCCGTACTCGAAGATCGCGAGATGCCACCGGAAGACGAGCCGGCCATGCAGGCGGCGGATCGACAGCAATTGATCGAAGCCCTGCGCGGCCTATTAAGTTCGGCAGCGAAGGAGCAGGCGTTTTTGGCGACGCCGATGCGACGGATGAACCGGTTTCAGTACAACAACGCGGTGGTGGATTTGCTGGAGCTGGACCGCGATATTTTCCAGATGAACGAGCGGCTGATGCGACGGCGTAGTGAGTACTTTAATCCGGCTTCCAAAAAAATGCCGAACGAAGTGCGCGTGTCGAGTCGGCCGCTCAGCAAGGATATCGACAACCAGCGGCCGGAAGGGTTCCGCGGCGTATCGGCCTTTCCGCAGGACAAACGCGC
>DPAW01000079.1:0-2396 GCA_003517285.1 Verrucomicrobiales bacterium | reverse complement strand
CTCAAGCTCAGCCAAACCATCGCCGAGAGTCCGGACATAAACGCGAAGGAATGCAAAAGCTGGAACTGGCTCTTTGCCGCGCCAGGCCAGCCGGTACGCGAGGCAGTGCGGGGTCGGCTGGAAGCAGAAGCGGCGGCTCAAGTGCAGGTGACCCATCCGCCCAAGGGTCCGGCGGGCCGACAGGACATGAAAGGCTTTGGCAATCAATGGAGCGGGGATGCGCAGTTGTTTTGGCGCAATGAAGGAGCCGATCGCGAGTTGCAGGTGAAATGGAATGCCACCGAAGCGGCCACCGGTTTGCGGCTCGGCTTCACGCGAGCGGGCGATTACGGCGCGTTCGATATTTATCTGGATGGCAAAAAAATCGGGCCGACGGTGAATCTGTACGACACGCGCGTGACGCGCATGGAACATCAGTTGACCACTGCCATCGCACCGGGACCGCATACGCTCACCTTCAAATGCACGGGTAAGGATGAGCGATCCAAGCGCTTCTTTTTTGGGCTAGATCAAATCGATCACACCGGCCTGAAGGCGGCGCCCAAGCCGTCGGTGGCTACCACACAGGCCCAGGCCGTGCGCGATCGCATCACCCGACTATTGCGGCGGGCCTTCCGCCAACCGGCCGAACCGGCCACCGTGGAGCGTTTTGCGAAGTTTGCAGAACAACAACTGGCCGCCGGCGCGACCTGGGAAACGACCATGCGCCGAGTGGTAAGCGCGGTGCTAGGCATGCCGGATTTCCTGTACATCTATGAGAGCCCGAATCCCGGCAGCAAACCGGCCGGCCGACAGCGCATCAATGATTTCGAGTTAGCCACGCGGTTGGCGCAGTTTTTTTGGAGCAGTATTCCGGATGACACGTTGCTGGAGCTGGCCGAGGCCGGCAAGCTGAGCAAGCCGCAGGTGCTCAATGCTCAGATCGACCGGATGATGAACGACAAAAAGGTCAGTCGGTTTCTCGATAATTTCCCCGCCCAATGGCTACAGCTCGACCGGTTGGTGACCTCAATTCCGGACCCGAAACAGTTCCCGTATTTTTACTACCACGGCTACCGCACCAGCATGCACATGATGAGCGAGCCGCTGCTGTTGTTTGAAACTGTGCTGGTGGAGAACCGCTCGGTCATGGACCTGATCGCGCCGGATTTCACCTGGGAAAGCACCATGCTGAAGGCCAACTACGCCGGCCATAACCGCGGTGGGCGCGATGTGCAGGTGCAGTTGTTCAAGCGCGTGCCGGTCACCGATCCGCGCCGCGGTGGGTTAATCACCAGCGCGGCAGTGCTAACGATGACCTCCACGCCCTCACGCACGCAGCCGATCACGCGCGGCACATGGATCAACGCCGTGATTTTCAATGACCCACCCAAACCGCCACCGGCCGATGTGCCGCCGCTCGATGAATCGAACGAGGAAGATCTCGCCAAGCTCACCATCCGCGAACGCCTTGCGGCCCATCGCAAGCGCGCCGATTGCGCCGGGTGCCATAACCAGATCGATCCACTCGGGTTTGCGCTGGAAAACTTCGGACCCACCGGTGTGTGGCGCGACAAGTATGAGAACGGTCGCGAGGTGGATGTCAGCAACGTGCTCTTTAATCAGCACAAGTTCGCCGACTTCAACGAATTTAAAAAACTGCTCGTACAACAGAAACCGCGGTTTGTGCGCGGCTTCATCGCGCATCTGCTGAGCTACGCCCTCGGCCGCGATCTGGGTCCGGCCGATACGCCGGCGCTCGAGGCTATGGCCGCCCAGGCTGTAACCGGCGATGACCAGCTCCGCTCCATCCTCAAGGCCGTGGCCCTGAGCGAACCATTTCATCACAAAAACACGTTATACTCGAAGCCATGAACCATCCCACTACCCAAACCTCCCGACGCCAATTTCTCACCTGCACCGGTGGCGCCATGCTCGGCCTGCCATGGCTGGAGAGCTTCGCGCATGCCAATGGCGAAAAGAACGCCCGCCCCGCCAAACGCATGGCGTTTTATTACCTGCCCAACGGCATCACGCGCCGCGGGTTTTTCCCGGGCGAAGGCGACCGCGCGCTGCCGAAATTTGCCGGGCAAAACAACGTGTGGCGGTTCGAGGGCAAGACCGTGCCGGTCGGCAGCCATCCGCTCACCTTCACCCCTACGCTCGCGCCGCTGAATGTGATGCGCAAAAAGATTTCGCTGATTACCGGGCTCGACCGAACCTTTCAGCACGGCACCGATTCGCACGCGCAATGTGCCTCGTGCTTCCTCACCAGCGTGGCGCCGTTTGAAGTGAAAGGCTCGGCGTATCCTCTAGCGCGCACGCTCGATCACATCGTTGCCGATCACATCGGCCAAGCCACGCCCTACTCCACGCTGGAGTTGAGCTGCAACGATCACAAGAACAACATCGAATCG
>DPAW01000098.1 GCA_003517285.1 Verrucomicrobiales bacterium | reverse complement strand
TCTTTCACAGGAAGACGCGCGCACCCTCGAGATGTATGACACCTCGCGCTATGATGGCGGCACCAAATGGAACAAGGTAAGCCGCGGCAGAGCCGGCATGTACAACGCACAGGCGAACACCATCGGCAAACTACTGCTGCAGGCCCGCCGCCTGTGTGAAGCCGGTTGCGGATACGTGACCATCCACGCAAGCTACGCCGGCGTGTGGGATATGCATGCGGACCGCAATAACCTAGACATGACTGACGGCATGGAAGCGGTTGGCCAGAGCTTCGATCACGCAGTGGCGGCGTTCATCCGCGACTGTGAACAGCGCGGTTTGTCGGAAAAGATTTTACTCGTGTGCTGCGGTGAGATGGGGCGTACACCGCGGATTAATAAAAATGGCGGTCGCGATCACTGGAGCCGACTAGCCCCCTTGATGCTTTATGGTGGCGGACTGGGCGGCGGAAAGGTGATTGGCCAATCGGATAAACAAGGAGGCGAGCCCAACAGCACTCCGTACGATCCTGGTCATTTGATCAGCACCATCCTACGCACCATGATTGATCCGGGCGAACTGCGCCTACTCCCAGGTATCCCGCAGGAAATCACCCAGCTCCTCGACCACGATCAGATCGGCGGCCTGGGCGCGTAACGCCCGATGCCAAGGTTCATTTCCATTTTTCTGCTTGCCGCCATTGTGGGCTTTAGCCACGCAGCAGAGGCGTTTGAAGGGTTTTTGCAGAAACACTGTATTGCCTGTCACGGCCCAAAAAAATCCAAGGGCGATTTGCGGTTGGATCAGTTGTCGCGCGACTTCAAATCCGGCGTGGACGGTCAGGTCTGGGCCGAGGTCGTGGAGAAAATCAATGCCGGCGAAATGCCGCCGGAGGATGTAGCACAACCGACCGCTGATGAAATCGGCAAGGTCATTGCCCAGTTAGACGTACGCATCCGAGAAGGCCGCGCTGCGCGCATGGCCGCTCGCCCGGCGGTAGCGCATTACAGGCTCAGCCGACAGGAATACCAGAACACTGTCTATGATCTACTCGGCGTGCGCTATGATCCGGCCAAGCCGGGTGAGTTGAACGAAGATACACTCTGGCACGGCTATGAGCGCATTGGTTCGCAGCTTTCCCTCTCGTCCTCGCACATGGACCGCTACTACCGTGCAGCAGAAATTGTGCTGGACCGCGCCTTTCCCGCCACTGTGGCCGAGACCCGTAAAGTCCGCAAGACAGCCGCGGAGTTACGCTATGGCGGCGGGGAGAAACAACAGGAAGCCCTAGACCGGTTAGGCATCAAGCGGCCCCTGCGTTACCTGCTCTTTCCCGGCCGTGTGCAACCCGCCTTGTCAGGCAATTGGCTGGGACAAACCGGACCGGAACATAGCGGTCTCTACAAACTTCGACTGCAAGCCAGCGGCATCCGCCCGCCCGGTGGTCAGCCGGCGCACCTGAGCATTGGCAAACGCACCAGCGAGGAGACCGTGGCCGGTCTGCTCGAATTGGACATCACAGCGCCGGAAGACAAGCCGCAGGTGTATGAACTCGAGGTGTTTCTGGAGATGCCAACGCAACTGCATTTCGCCGTGGTGGCCACAGACGTGATCGACCGCCGCGGCGGCGCAGCCTTTCGCAACGCCATCGCCAGCCGCAATGCCTACATCTTTACGCATAGCAGCGAGACCCTGCTTCTGAACCCCAACGCGCCACAGATGTTTGACGACAAGGGCAACGGCATTTTCTCCACGGTGATTCTGGACTGGGTGGAATGGGAAGGCCCGCTGGTGACCGCCACGGAAAAATCCCGCCGCCACGGCGTGTTGCCACCGGAGGATGCCTCGGCCGATGTCGTCGCCGAACACCTGCAACGCTTTGCCGAACGCGCCTGGCGCCGAGCCGTTCAACCGGAGGAGCTGAAGAATTACCTGGGTTCCTACCACGCGGCCATACAGCACGGCGAAAAACCGGCCACCGCCTATCGCATCGCCTTGCAGGGTGTGTTGACTTCGCGCCATTTCATTTACCTCGTGGAAGGCGATCCCCAACCCCGTGAGCACCTCACGGATCAGGAACTGGCTTCGCGGCTTTCATATTTCCTCTGGAGTTCCATGCCGGATGACGCGCTGTTCACCGCCGCCAAGGATGGTGCCCTAAAGGGCGACAACCTGAAACAGACGGTGAACCGGATGCTGGCGGATGACCGGATCAACCGTTTCATTGATGACTTCTCGCGCCAATGGCTGCAGCTGCATCGCGTGGGCATGTTTCCGCCGGACAAGAAACTCTACCCCGACTATGATGATTGGCTCGAGATTAGCATGCGAAATGAGCCGGTCGAATATTTTCGCGAACTGCTCACCAAGAACCTCACCATCGATAGCCTGCTTGATTCGAACTGGACGATGGCCAACCCCCGGCTCTGCGATTTCTACGGATTGCCCGAGCCGAAGACCGGTGGTTTCCAGCGCGTAGCGCTCAAGCCTGAGAATCACCGGGGCGGGTTACTAACGATGGGCGCCGTGCTCGGCCTCACTTCGGACGGCACCCGTCATCGCCCGGTACATCGCGGGGTATGGATCAGTGAAACCATCTTCAACAAAACCCCACCGCCGCCACCGGC
>DPAW01000336.1:1934-11011 GCA_003517285.1 Verrucomicrobiales bacterium | reverse complement strand
AAGTGCGTGGCCTATATCCACGAAGTGCTCGGGCCGATTTGGGATGCTTTTTATCCCTGGCCTCTCAACGCAATTGGCCGTTGGCAGGAACGCCTTACCTTGCGGCAATATAACGAGGTGCCGTTCTGGACGGCGAGCGATTACACCCGCGAATTGCTCACTGAACAGGGAGTGGAAACCATAGTGCAAATCCCCTATGGCGTGGCCACACGGGCCTTAGAGGAGTTGCCGGAAAAGGAATTGGATGAACCGCTGCGGCTCATTACGGTGTCGCGGCTGGCACCGAACAAACAGGTGGACCACGCGGTGGCCGCGGTGTGGTGCCTGCGTGAGCATTATCATCTGGAGGCCACACTCGAGATTGTGGGGCAGGGTCAGTGCGAAATGGAGATTCGCCAGACTGTGAAGCAATTGGAACTGGAGGATTGCGTCACGTTTCGTGGCGGGCTTAATGAGGCCGACAAGGATGCTGCCCTGCGTGAGGCGCATTTTCTCCTGCACACTTCCGTGCGCGAAGGATGGGGTCTGAACGTGGTGGAGGCTAATGCTATGGGCACGCCGGCCATTGTGTACCCTTCACCCGGGCTGGTGGAATCTACGCGGCATCGGGAAACGGGCTTGGTGGCCGATGAAGATTCGCCTGAAGGCTTGGCCGCGATGATCGCTGAGGTGCAAAGCCACGAAGGGGCCTATCAGGATTGGCGCCAAGCCGCCCGCGATCGGGCCCGTACGTTTCATTGGAATGAAGTATTGCCGATGGCCTGCGATCAACTGGAGGCGTGGGCGACGGGTGAGTGAATCACCATGAGCGCGCTAGGCATCACACGTTAGGCTCCATCCACTTTCTCCACCTGCAAGGCGCAGTTCCACGCGAGGAATTCACGGGCCACGGGGATGTGCATCAGAAAAGCAAACTCGTTGTAATAGCGCGGGGCCATGCGCCGAACCTTGAGATTTTTTTCCGCGCGCAGAATTTGCAGGACTTCGCCGATGTAGGTCTTGAAAAGATTTTTTCCCACCGTGTGAATCGGCCCGGACCGTTTGCCAAGATAATGCCACGGGGAAAATTCATGGCCGCCCCACGGGGAAAGCCAGTTGGTCCAGCTCAGATAAAATACGCCGCCAGGATTGAGGAGTTGATCTAGATGGCGCAGAAGATGGTCCGGCTCAGCAAGATGCTCCAGCACATTGGAACATATCACCAGATCATGCCGGCCATAATCGGCGAGGTCGGCCTGATTAAGATCAATCTTCAGGAAAGGCGCCTCCTTCAGTCGGTCCAACCGCAAATCCTCAAAATCGGCGAAGACCACCTGCGCACCGGCCTCGCGGCAAAGCTGGCCGGGATATCCGTGGCCGCAGCCAAGATCGAGCATGCGGGTTTCCGGGCCGATCTGGACGCCGCCGGCCTGCAGCCAGTCGAGCGCATCGCGCGCCTGCAGTTCAAAAAAAGCGTGCGCGTTCTTTTCATAATCGAGATGCAGCCGGATGAGTTGGGGCAGAATCATGAACGCCGGGCGCATCCTTGGCGGCCGGGCGGGGCAAGTCAATGGCGTGTTGCCCGCAACATTGGCTTGTCCGCGCGCGGCGGCTTTGCTTGGTTTGGCGCGCATGGAAGCGGAGGGTCATTTGTACAGCGGAGTGATTGGTCGCGTGCAATGGTTTGCCCGGCGCTTTGGCTGGGGGGAGATTCTTTGTTTGCCCATTCGGATTTTGGCGTCGCGGCTGGTGGTGCCCTTGCTGCGGGAACGGCATTTCAAGTTTCGCGGCGGATTGCTCCCGTGCTTTTACGCGCACTACAACGTCACTTGGTGCAATGAACGTGCCGTGGAAGTGCCGCTCGGCCGATGGTATCTCGAGCAGGCGGCTCCGGAGGCCGGCCGCGTGTTGGAGGTGGGCCATGTGCTCGGGCATTACGGGAACCACGACCATGCCGTGCTGGATAAATACGAAACCGCGGCGGGCGTGATCAACGAAGACATCACCACTTGGCAGACCGAGGATCGGTTTGACTTGATCCTGTCCATTTCCACTTTTGAACACATTGGCTTTGACGACGATGTCACGGGCGGTTCTGCGGATAAAATTCTCGCCGCCATCGCCGCCTGCCGGAAATTGCTGAACCCACAGGGCCGCCTCGCGATCACGGTGCCGTTGGGCTACAACCCCGACTTGGACCGCTTGATCGAGCGCAACGCACTGGGCGAGGATCGCGGCTGGTTTCTTCTGCGCCACGGGCCGCGCGAATGGAAGGAAGTGGCGCGGCACCAGGCGATGGGCACGCCGTTTGGCCGGCCGTTTCCCTTTGCCAACGGGCTTTTGGTCGCGGAATTTGATGCCCCGGATTGATACCTACCATGCGCATTCTGCTCGTTCACAACACTCTCAACGACAGCGTCTCCATCTCGGGCGTGCTGCGTGAGTATGTGAACATGGCGCGGGTGTGGGTGGCCGATGGGCACACGGTCGATTTTCTTGCCGGTCGGGTGGCGCAGGCGCAGTTGCGTGAATTGGCACCGGAATGCGGCCACCTCAGCAGTGATGATTTTTTTGATGCCACTGCGCAATTGCATCAAACCTGGCGGCACTTTCCCGCGTACGCATGGCGTTGCCTTTCCGCCTTGCGACGGCCGCAGACGGGTTATGATCTGGTTTACGCCACCTGTCCGTTTGTGGTGGAAACCTATTGCGCCCGGGCAATTGCACGGCGCCTAGGCGTGCCATGGGGGGTAAAGATCCAGCACGTGCTCGGGGCACAAACTCAGCGGACGGGGTTCATCAATCGCCTGTTGCTTTGGGGCGAAAAAAAGAGCGCGCAATGGGCGTCCACTGAGGCGGCGTTTGTCTATTGCCTTAGCCCGGTAGTGGCGCGCGATTATCGCGCGCTGGAGGAACGGCTCGGGCTCACGCCCAGTGACACGCGCACGGTGGGTTCGAGCATCGATCTGGATCAGTTTAGGTCGCTACCGGAATCGGAGAAAAAACACGACGTGGTTTTTCTGGGTCGGTTGCATGAATTGAAAGGCGTATTTGATCTGCCGGAAGTTTGGGCTCAAGTGAAAACCGCACGGCCCGCGGCCACGTTGAAGGTGATTGGTGAAGGGCCGCATCGGACGGCGGTGATGGATCGATTTGCCGCGCGCAACTTGATGGATGGCGTGGAATTTACCGGCGGCATAGGTGATGATGATAAAAACCGGCTACTGGCAGAGGCGCGGCTGGGACTGAGCCTATCCAGCGAGGAAGGCTGGGGTTTGTCGGTAAATGAATATCTGGCCAGCGAACTGCCTGTGGTGGCCTATGACCTGCCGGTTTTTCAGGAGGTTTTTCCCGATGTGCTGCATTCGGTGTCGCTTGGGGATAAAACTGCCGCCAGCTGGGCGATTTTGGAATTGCTAGCTGACCCTGCGGTCCGCGAGGCGATGGGCCGTCAGGGCCGGGAGTTGGCTCAACGCTATGATTACCGCGTCATGGCTCGCGAGGAACTGCGGCATTTGGAGGCGTTGGGCAAGAGTTAGCGTTGCCCAGTGCGCATAGGCAGGGCTAAGCTGCGGTCATGCAGGTGGTCATTCTCTGTGGCGGACTCGGCACGCGGCTGCGCGAGGAGACGGAGTATCGCCCCAAACCCATGGTGCCGATCGGCGGTAGGCCGATTCTCTGGCATATCATGAAAACCTACGCTCATCATGGGCACAAGGAATTCATCCTCTGCCTCGGTTACAAGGGCGAGATCATCAAGGATTATTTTCGCAATTACCTGTGGCACACCAGCGACGTGACGCTGAAGCTCGGGCGTGAGCCGGAGGTGCAGTATCACACCCATCACGATGAGGAGGACTGGGCGGTGACTTTGCTCGATACTGGCGCCGAAACCCAAACCGGCGGTCGCCTCGCCCGCGCCCTGCCGCATGTGCGCGAAGAGAATTTCCTTTTCACCTACGGCGATGGCCTGAGCGATTGCGACATCAATGCTGCGGTGGATTTTCATGAAAGTCACGGCGCGGTGGCCACCGCCACAGCCGTGAAGCCGGCTGGTCGCTTTGGCGAACTCTCCATCACCGAAGGTACTATCACCGCGTTCACCGAGAAGCCCGATCAGGAACCGCGTTTTGTGAATGGCGGCTACTGTGTTTTCAACCGGCACATCGGCGAGTATCTCACTGGCGACGACTGCATCCTTGAGCGCCAGCCGCTTGAGCAGCTCGCCGGCGAAGGCCAGCTCAAGGCCCATTGCCATCCCGGCTACTGGCAGTGCATGGATACCTACCGCGAGCAGCAACAACTCGAGGCACTGTGGGCGGCCGGCGAAGCGCCGTGGAAAATTTGGTAGGAATGTTCGGCGGATTTTACAGCGGCAAAACCGTGTGGGTCACCGGCCACACCGGGTTCAAGGGCGCGTGGCTCAGTCAATGGCTGCAGCATCTGGGCGCCCGCGTGCATGGCTTCGCACTGGCGCCCCATACGCCGCCTAATCTCCACGAGACGTTGGCACCCGACACCTTCGCCAGCGAGACCATTGGCGATCTCAGCGATTTCAAATTGGTCCAACAAACTGCCGCCACCGTGCAGCCGGAGATTGTGTTTCATCTGGCCGCCCAACCCCTCGTGCGGCGCTCGTACGAGGCGCCACTGGAGACGGCCACCACCAATATCCTTGGCACCGCGCACGTGCTGGAAGCTTTGCGTATGCATCAAAACAATTGCTCCGTGGTCGTGGTGACCAGCGACAAGTGTTACGAAAATGACGGCAGCGATCATGCGTTTGGCGAAACGGATTCGTTGGGCGGACACGACATTTATTCGGCCAGCAAAGCTGCGGCGGAAATCATGACCGCCGGTTGGCGGCGTGCTTACCGCGGTCGTATTGCCACCGCCCGCGCAGGCAATGTGATCGGCGGCGGTGATTACGGTGAGGATCGGATTGTCCCCGACTGCATCCGTGCGCTTCTCGCCGGAACCTCCATCGCTGTACGCAATCCGGCCTCCACGCGGCCGTGGCAGCACGTGCTTGATTGCCTGTCCGGTTACCTCTGGCTGGGCGCGCGTTTGACGGAAGAGAAAACCTTGGCCGACGCCTTTAACTTCGGGCCGCGCCCTGAAGCCCAGCGGCCGGTTCGGGAGCTGGTGGAAACCCTGCTGCAACATTGGCCCGGCGAATGGACTGATGCTTACGATCCCAACGCCCCGCATGAAGCGCCGACGTTGTCGTTGAATATCGATAAGGCTGCGACCGTGCTGAATTGGATGCCGGTTTGGGATTTTGCCGAGGCCGTGCACCAAACCGCCCGTTGGTATCAGCAACGGCATGAAGACGAATCCGCTGCGGCCACGGATTTATGCCGGGCGCAATTGGAAGCCTACGCCGCGACGGCCTCCGCTCAATCCTGCGTTTGGGCTCGCTGACATGGAAGTGACCGGATTCCAATGCCGCTCCTGTCAGTCTCTCGATGGTTTGTTGGTGCTCGATTTGGGCGAGCAGCCTTTGGCCAATAATTTTCTGTCACCGGAAGATCTGGATCAGCCCGAACCCCGCTTTCCGTTGCGGCTGGCGGTATGTACCGAATGCTGGCTGCTGCAGATCACCGATCTCGTGCCGCCGGTGGAGCTATTCAGCGAGTACGTTTATTTCTCGTCCTACTCCGATGCGTGGGTGGCACACGCCGCCGAGTGCGCGGAGCGATACCAGAAGGAATTCGCACCCCAACACGTGGTAGAGATTGCCAGCAACGATGGCTATCTCCTCCGGCACTTTGCCGAGGCCGGTGTGTCGCATCTGGGGATTGAGCCGGCGGAAAATGTTGCGGCAGTCGCGCGGGCACGCGGCGTTAACACGCGCGTGGATTTTTTCACCGAACCACTCGCGCGCGAATTGGCCGCTGAACAACTGGCTGATTTGATTCTGGCGAACAATGTCTTCGCGCATGCGCCGGACACAAACGACTTCGTCGCCGGCCTGCGCGAATTGCTGTCGCCCGAGGGACGCGCCGTGCTGGAGTTTCCATATGCCGTGGACATGATCACGCAGGGCGAGTTTGACACGATCTATCACGAGCACGTGTTTTATTTCACGATCACCGCGCTGGAGCCGTTGTTCGCCCGGCACGGATTGCGGATCACCCAAGTGGAGCGCACCTCGTTGCATGGGGGATCGCTGCGGATATTTGTGCGTCATGCAACGTACGCGGCGGAAGATTCCGTGGCAGAACTGCGCGCGACCGAGACATCAGCCGGAGTGAATACGGAGGCTTTCTATGAAAACTTTGACGCGCAGGCCGCCGCCACCCGTAAGGCATTACGTGCGGAATTGGCTGCATTGCGGGCCGCCGGCCAACGCGTGGCCGCTTATGGCGCCGCGGCTAAGGGTAGTACATTGATGAATTATTGTGGGCTGACCGCGCCGGATTTGGAATTCGTGGCCGACCGCAGTCCGCACAAGCACGGCCGCCTGACGCCCGGCACTCATGTGCCCGTGGTGGACGCCGACGAATTGGCAACACGTGCGCCGGATGTGACTTTGTTGTTGGCGTGGAATTTCGCGGATGAAATCCTCGCGCAGCAAGCAACCTATCGGGAAGCCGGCGGCCGGTTCCTAATCCCGATCCCCGAAGTGCGCCTGATCTGATGCAATTTACCGAGACCCATTTGCCCGGCGTGTATGTGATCGACTTGGATCGCCACGAGGACGACCGCGGCTGGTTCGCGCGTGCGTGGTGCCGCGAGGCTTTTGCCGCGCAGGGACTGTCGGTGGATTTGGCCCAGTGCAATCTCTCGCACAACTCCCGCCGCGGTACCTTGCGAGGCATGCATTTTCAAACCGCCCCACATGCCGAGGCCAAGCTGGTGCGATGCGTGGCCGGCGCTGTACATGATGTGGCGCTGGACCTCCGGCGGGAGTCGGCGACCTACAAGCAATCCTTCGCGACGGAACTCAGTGCAACCAACGGCCGCGCGCTCTTTATGCCTGAAGGCATCGCGCACGGGTTTCAAACCTTGGCCGATGACAGCACGATTTTTTATCAAATGAGCATCGCCTATGAGGCCGAGGCGGCTGCCGGCGTGCGCTGGGATGATCCTGCATTTCAAATCGATTGGCCGTTGGTGGATCCCATTGTGAATGACCGCGATCAATCGTTCCCCGATTACGCATCATGAGCGCGCCCCTCACAACCGAACAATTGGAAGCGTTCCAACGCAACGGCTTTGTGGTGGTGCGCGGCTTTTACGAAGCCGCCAAAATCGAGCCCATCCAGCGTGGCATCCATGCCATCATTGGGCTGGTGATGGAAGAGCAGGGGCTGACCATCGAGCAACCGCCGTTTGCGCCGGAGAATTTTGATGGCGGCTTTCAGGAATTGATCGCGCACGACCGCGCATTAGGCGGGCGCGTGTACGATGCGGTGAAACAAATTCCCGCCTTCATCCGCCTAGTGGCGAGCACAAAGCACGAAGCCGTCATGCGGCAGGTGCGCGCCACCGATCAACCAGCCATCGCTGCCGGCGGCTACGGCATCCGCATCGACAATCCGCAGGAAGAAAAATTCCGTGCCGGCTGGCATCAGGATTACCCAGCCCAAATTCGCAGTCTCGATGGGTTGGTGTTTTGGAGTCCGCTCGTGGCGATGACTCCAGAACTCGGGCCGGTGGAATTTTGTGTGGGATCACATCGGGATGGCCTTGCGCCGGTACAGGAAATGGATGAAGCGAATCCGGATAAGACGGGCGCTTACGGACTCACGTTGGTGGACGAGGAAGCGCGCGTGGCGAATTACAAAAAGACGGCGCCGCTGACTGAGCCGGGTGATTTGGTGTTGGTCGATTTCCTCACGCTGCATCGTTCCGGTGAAAATGTTTCCGATCGCTCGCGGTGGTCGCTGCAATTGCGGTGGTTTAATTTCGGCGAGCCGACGGGCAGGAAACTCGGCTGGCCCGGCGCGTACGCCGCCGGCAAAGACCTGCGGGCTGTGCATCCGGAATTGGTGGTGGATTAATGGAGGCGTGCTGTATTTGCCAATCGAATTTCGGTAAGCCGGTGTACGAATCGTCCGCGCCGTTTTCCATTACCTCCCTGTGCCAAGTGCTGGAAGGCCGCACGCGCGTTTGGCACTGCGAAGAATGCGGCCACACTCAGACAGCTCCACTGCCGGCACTCGAGAAATTTTATGCGGAGGATTATCACATCCTCACCGCCAGCGAGGAGGAAGATCAACTCTACGAAGTGCGTGGAAGTGAAAAAATATTCCGCACCGAACACCAAGTCGCCACGCTGCTCGAGAAAGTGAATCTGCCCTTCAACGCCCGCGTCCTCGACTACGGCTGCGGCAAGGCCAGTACGTTGAAGGGGCTGTGTGGTCGGCGTGATGATATGGTGCCGTTTGTGTTTGATGTAGGTGAACAGTATCGGCCGTTTTGGAATGATTTTGTGCCGGCTACCAATCAGGCGATCAGTGAAGTGCCGGTCAGATGGGCTGGCCAAATGGACGTGGTTCTTTCCTTTTTTGCGCTGGAACACGTGACGGATCCGCGGGCGTTTGTGTGCGCCGTCCATGGATTGTTGAAGGAAGGTGGCGCGTTTTATTTTTTGGTGCCTAACATCTTTGCCAACACGGCGGACCTTGTAGTGGCCGATCATGTGAATCACTTCTCCGCGCAATCGCTACTACGCCTGTTGATGGATGCCGGTTTCACTGTGCGGGAAATCAATGGTGAGGCTCATAATAGTGCGTGGGTGGTCGTGGCTGAAAAGAGCGAGGGCGTTGGGGTTGAGGCGGAAACGAAATCCATTTCTCAATCGGTTCATGAAATGGCAGCGTACTGGAACGAGTTTGGTGATCGCGTTTCAGTATTCGAGAAGGCCGGTTCAGAGGCGGCGGCGATTTATGGCTCGGGCTTTTACGGCACATTCATTCACGCGAGCTTGGAACAGCCAGAAGCGGTTGTGTGTTTCCTCGATCAAAATCCGCATCGACAACAACAAGTCCTGCTCGGCAAGCCAATCGTATCGCCGGAAGCCTTGCCGGAAACAGTGCAGCGATTGTATGTCGGGCTTAACCCGCGCGTGGCGCAAACGGAATTGGCCG